>JBPYEE010000665.1:0-6599 GCA_051985095.1 Vicinamibacterales bacterium
TGCGGACCTCGCAATACGACAAGGATCCGGCGGTGATCACGTTCTGGCAGCAACTGCTGGACCGGGTCCGCGCGCTGCCGGGCGTGGAATCCGCGGCGGTGGGGACCGCGATTCCACTCACCGACGACCATTCGCGCACAGACATTACCGTAGAAGGGATGCCCTTGCCGAAGCCGGGCAGTTATCCGCATCCGGACATCCACATCGTGAGTCCGGATTATGAGAAGACGCTGGGGATTCGCCTGCTGCGTGGGCGCAGCTTCACGCGTGCGGATCAGGAGAACCTTCCGCGGGTGGCCATGATCAACACGACAGCTGCGCAACGCCTCTATCCCGGAGCCGACCCTATCGGCAAGCGGTTCACGTTCGGCGACGATGCGCCTGGCAGCCCGCCCACGTGGGTGACGATTGTTGGGGTGGTTGCGGACACCAAGATGTACGGCCTCGCCAATCCCGCGCGCCTCGAGGTCTATGTGCCCTTCCGCCAGGCGCCGTCCAAAGGGATGGTGCTCCTGGTGAAATCCGGCCAGGAACCGACCGCGCTGGTGTCCGCCATTCGAGGAGTTATCAGTTCGATCGACAAAGAGCAGCCTATTTTTCGTATCGCCACCATGCAGGAAGTGGTCCACGCTTCGGTTTCCACGCGGCGCATCACGCTCATCCTGCTCGGGCTGTTCAGCGGGCTGGCGCTCGTCCTGGCAGGCATCGGAATCTACGGCGTGATTGCCTACTCGGTCGCGCAGCGAGCGAGAGAGATCGGGATCCGCATGGCGCTCGGCGCGCAGTTCGGCGATGTCATGCGGTTGGTGCTGACGCAGGGCGGAAAAATCTCGGCTGCGGGCATCGTGCTCGGCAGCGTCGCTTCTCTCGGACTGACCCGTGTGTTGGCGAAGCTGCTGTACTCGGTGAGCGCGGTCGATACGGCGACGTTTGCCGTTGTCGCGTTCGTTCTCGCGCTGATCACGATGGTGGCGTCCTATATTCCGGCTCGGCGGACGCTGCGGGTGGATCCGCTCCTCGCGTTGCGGCAAGAGTGAGCAGGAAGTTAGAAGGGAGCCACGTTTGTCGTTGAGTGTCACCGTTTGACGCCGCAGAGAACAGCCAGCCGGCGAACGACGGACGCTTCACGTTTCACGCAAACGTCGAAATACACGCGCCGGCAGCGAGCCAGCGGACGGCAAAACTCGCGGATGCGATGAGTCAGGCGCCATTTAATTGACCGCAACAGGCGTTGATGTCGCAGTCGCGCCGCGATAGTCGCGTGCGAGCCTGATACAGCAATGCCGAAGGGACCAAGAGGCCAGAAGCGTCCCCGTCCCGTGCGAAACCTCCGCCGAAGTCGGATCGCCCGTGAAATGGCGGGATCGACGCAGCCGGAGGCGGGCTTTTCCCTCCGGAGATTCGGCCTAATCGACGGCGAGCCCTTGATCTGAGGCAGAGCCTCCGGCACGCTTTCGCGATGGACCCGTTGCCTCCGCCGCTGGCGTTCTTCTGTTTGCTGTTTTCCGTGTGGGTCAATTGATCGCGCCGGCCAGGTCACAACGACCGAACGAAACGTTCGGCCTTTCGGATAGCGCTTAGACGCCTCACGGCCGCAGCGTAGTGCAGCCTGGCGGACATCTCGCGCGTCGAGTTCGCCACCTAGGGTCTCGACCGGCTTCGTGTCGGATTCGTAGCTGGTGGCGTAGCGATAGCGCATTTCTCCCCGTCATCCGACTTTCTGTCGCCAGCCGGGGCCGAGCTGGCACTGCGGCAAATCGACATGGAATCGGTGAGTTCTTCCGTCAGCCGATTGAGGGACGCGGGACACCGGTGAAGGCGCTCGCGGTGGATAACGGCGTCGCGGTGGTATTGTGGCGACCGTGACGCCCAGACGTGCCGCGTTACTTGTCGCGCTGATTACGATCGTGATTGGCCTGGTAGGGCTCGTTTCGCCCGACAGCCTGACGACGGTTCGACGGGGCTACTTTGCGACGCTTGCGGGATTCTATGCGGCGGGGGTTGTTCGGGTGGCAATGGGACTCGCGGTGATCTGGGGTGCCTCGGCGTCGCGGGCGCCAAAGACCCTGCGCCTATTGGGCGCCGTGATGTGCCTGCAAGCGCTATCGGCGACCGTCCTTGGGCCTGATCGCGCGCGAGTGGTCCTTGAACGCGAGGCGATGCAAGCACCCACGATCCTGCGGCTCGGGGCTGCGGCGGCGTTAGCCGCTGGGGGCTTCATCGCGTTTGCGGTAATCGTTCGGACCCGTCCGTCTTGAACGTGACCGTCATTGGCGATTGGCGGGATAACCGCCTGGCGATGCTATCGTGTCGGCATGGTCGACCTTCTGAACCGACTGCGAGAACTCGGCCGGTGGCTGCGTGGCTGTGGATGGGCGATCGGATCGGCGTGGTCTGGCCGATGATCTGACGCTGCGGGTCAGGGTCCGTCGCGTGCGGAGGCTGGCCCACCGTCCGCCATTCGATCAGGAAGGCGATCGCCACCGCTACGAGCACGAATGCCCATAAGACGCGATCCGAGACGTGCCAGATCCCCGCCTCCGACAGGGCCATCGGGACGGTGGCGAGCAGGAACACACTTCCTTGCCTGCCGAAACGTTGACCCGGCCTGATTCGATTCAGTGGACCGATCGCCAACTCAGACGGAAGTACCTTGAGGCCCAAACCGCGTCGAAATCAGACGATCCGGCTTCTGGCGTTCCATGTGAACGGCGGCGCGCCGAGGACGCGGACAGGGCGTCCAACGGCAACTATCGCCGAGTGAGGCGGTTCAACTTCTCGATCGCGCGGTTCAACGATCGTCCACGACGCCGCATGTCAGCCCACACGTCGCCGATTTTGGTGATGCGCGCAGCCATGTTGCGAATCGTGAATGTCTGCGGGGCGACGTCGCCGCGCTCGACCTCCTTCCACGTGCAAGGCGCCGACACCGGCGCGCCAGGCTTCGCGCGAATGGTATACGCCGCGGCGAACGTCGCGCTGTAGCCATTCCGGCCGGTGTCGACGTAGATCCGGCCGTGCCGGTCGGCCTTGCTGAATGCCTGCGTGAGTCGATCCGGCGCCCGCTTCACGAACATGGTTCCGACCGTATTCGCAAAGCGAGCGACGACGTTGACCGGCGTCTTGCCGTCGAGCGGCACGACGATGTGGAAGCCTTTCGATCCGGTCGTTTTGATCCACGACGGCAGCGTGAGCTCGTCGAGTAGGTCGCGCAGATCGATGGCCGCGGCGCGCACGGCGCCAGGATCATCCGCCGACGGATCCAAGTCGAACACGCAAATGTCGGGATGATCGAGATCCGGCACGCGCGATGTCCAGACGTGCTGGGTGACGGTGTTCTGATTCGTCACCCACAGCAGCGATCGGGCGTCGGTCACGACGGCATGGTGGACCACCCCATCCTTCTTCGGCACCTCGACACGCTGCAGCCAGTCGGGAAATCCCCTCGACACGTCTTTTTGCCAGAAGCCTTTCTTCCCGATGCCGGCCGGATATCGCTCCATCGTCACCGGCCGTCCACGCAGATGCGGCAGCATGACGGTCGCGATGTTCTCGTAATAGGCAGCCAGGTCGCCCTTCGTGAGCCCATCGTCGGGGAAGAGCAGTTTGTCCGGATGCGTGATCACGCGTCTTCTCTGACGACGTCGCGCGGAGATTTGTCGGTGCGGATGCCGAGCAGCCGCGGATGCCGCAGTTTGCCGTGCACGGTCCACTCGATGAAGCCGACCTGCACGACCAGCGCCGGACGTACCCAGTGCGCGCGCAGGCGCGGCAGCCCCTTTGCCCTCGTAAAAGGCGACGCAGTCACCTCGATCGCGTCGAGCTGCACGCGCAGCTTCACGAGCAGCGACGTGTCGAAACCGGTACCGATCTTTCCCGCGAACAGGAAGTCGTCGCCGTCGTAATAGCCGACGAGCAGCGCACCGAGGCCGACGCGTGAGCCTTGCGGATCGGTGAAGCCGCCGACCACAAACTCCTGCGCGAGCTCGCACTTCATCTTCAGCCAGCACTTCGATCGCCGGTGCTCGTACGGAGAGCCTCGCCGCTTGGCGATCACGCCCTCCCACCCTTCGCGCCGTGCGCGTTCCCACGGTTCAGGATCGTCGATGACGCTCACGCGCCGTAGAGGCCCTTGGAAGGGCAATCGTGTGAGGAGGGAGCGGCGCTCTTCGAGTGGCAGGGAGGTGACGTCGCGGCCGTTCAGCCACAGGATGTCGAACACGTGATACGCGCGGCGGCCATCCCACGTCATCTCGCCGTCGAGGACAACATCGTCCACAGGAAGGTTCGCGACGGCAACGGCCACGTCCGGAAGATGTTGCGGCAGCCGATTGCGCGAGTACAGCTGCACGTCGGGGCCGCGCTTGTAGGCGAGCAATCGGATGCCGTCGAACTTGCGCTCGAACACCCAGTCGGGCCCGGTGAAGCGCTCCTGTGTGAGCGTTGCCGCCATCGGTTCGAGCCAGTGTGGCATGCCTCAAGGGCATCATCGCGCGTCTGGAGCCCGCGGTCCACACCAGCGGCGTCAGCACTGCGTACACGAGCGCCGGCCACGCGTCAGCGCCGATCTGCAGGCGTTCAGCCCGCCTTCCGGCGCCACCCTGGCCCGAGGTGACAAGGCGGCAAATCGACGTGGAATCGGTGAGCACTACCGTCAGCCGATCGAGGGTCCAGCGGATGTCGGGAAATCGCACCTCGCGCAGGCCCTGGGACACGAAGCCTGTCGTCGTGGTTTCCACGTGGGCTTCATCGCGGCCGCGCGTATGCTCGGGCATCTGCATGGCGCACGGACGGACCCCGCGAGCGGTGGCTCCTCGTCCGCCCCAGGTCTGGACAACGAACTCATCGCCTCGACGACATCGGTGATCGGGACAGGTCCGAATGTCGCGAGTGCCTCGGCCGTCTGCTCAAGTTCTACGACCGCCAGGCCGCGTAGCTCCATCGATCGCGTTTCTGCACACGACGCCGTCGCGACCGTCAAGATCCACGTCACGAGACCCGTGCGGGCAAACCGCAGCGCAGCATTTACGCTGAAGAGCGAGGCTGGTCCTCGTTGAGCTGCTGTCTCGATTTCGACGACTTTTGGCGCAACCGTCCTGCATCCCGAGCGTTAGGATCTGGGCAGCGGAAGATTCCTGTTTTCGCCCCGGCAACCGGCCTCGCCGAGCCTTCTACGCTGACGATGGCAGACATCGACATGGCGCACGTTGACCACTGGATCGAAGCTGTCGATTATCTTTCGGCGGCGCGAGCCGCGGCGGCGACGCTGCGATGACCTGCCTGCTCGCGCTCGTCCTGTCGCTCGCCGCCCAGCCTTCTGCGCCTCCGGACCGCATCGCACGGGTGCAGCGATGGCTCGCGGCCGTCGTGCATCACCGCGTCGGCACGTTCGACGATGCCGCGATGGAAGTCGCGTCGTGGTCGGATGCGCAGCTCGGCATCCTGTGGACCGACCTCCAGGCGCTCACCGGTCTGATGCGTGACATCGATTCGACGCCGATGTACCGTGAGTGGCGGTCGCGCGCATCCGTCTCGCTCTACGAGAAGCCGCAGCTTCAACGCATGCGTCTGCTCGCATGCGCCGCCGGCGGCATCGCCCTCACCGACCCGCATTGCACGAGGGACGATGCGGTGTCGAAGTTGGACGAGGATCTGCGTGCGCTCGAGCGGCTCGCCGTGGACGGTCGCGGGGCCGGCGCGGACAATTTCACTCTGAAGTACGGCGCGCTGCTCGAGACCGACATCGCCGTGCTGGCCCCGCCGTCCGAAAAGCCGGCCTCCGCGACGCCAAATCGTGACTGGCGAGCTGTTCGCGTCCAGATGGATGACGGACAGGCCACCAGCATCCGCCAGTCCGATGTGCACTGGGAAATCGCGGAAACGCTGCTGGACGCCGTGCGGCCGTCACGCACCGAGAGGCCGGCACCGTCGCGCGACACGATGGTTCGCGATTGGTACGTGGCGACGTCGGCGTGGATGCAGTTCAACGTCCACTACAACCTGAAGCATCTGGATCGCGCTCGGCAGCTGTTCCCCAATGATCGCGACGTGCTGTTTTTTGTCGCCACACATCACGCCATCTATGCGACGCCGCGGATTCAGCATGCGTTGAAGACGCTGGTCCTGCCACAGGGCTACTTTATGGACGCGAAGTCTGGCGGGCAGGAACTGCGCCAGGCACGGACGCTGCTGCAGCGCGCGGTTGTCATCGATCCGTTGTTTGCCGAAGCGCGTCTGCGTCTCGGACGCATTCTTGCGCTCGATGGCGATCTGCCGGACGCGGAGCGAGAGCTCACGGCCGCCGAAGCTGCGGTGACCGACGACCCGAATCGCTATTACGCCGCGCTGTTCGTCGGCGCGGTCGAGGAAGCGGAAGGGCGCTTCGATGCGGCGCGCGCGGCGTACGATCGCGCGGCCACGCTGTATCCACTGGCACAGTCGCCGCTGGTGGCGATCGCCGAACTGTTGCAACGGCGCGGTGACCGCGCTGGCGCGCTACAGGCCGCGACGCAGTTGTTCACCCTGCCGGCGGACGTGGACGAGCGTCGCGATCCGTGGTGGGTCTACGACATCTGGCACGCGCGAACCGCAGACGATCG
>JBPYEE010000666.1:0-7107 GCA_051985095.1 Vicinamibacterales bacterium
CGATTCTGATTCGGCCACTTCGTAAGCCCTCGGCCCGACTGGCCGCCGCTCCCGCTCGCATCGAATGCCCACGGAGAGCACGACGGGGGTCTGCGGCACCAGTTCGTAGTCGAACCGGGTCATCGCGGCCGACGTTGCGGCCGGACGCTCGCTCCACTCCACCACCGTCCACCGCTGCTCGTCGTCGAGTCCGCGATACCCCAGCCGCATCGTCATCCCATCGATGAGCGGAGCGGCGCGCTGCCCGCGGCGCGCCCGTTTCGCGCCACGCACCTCGAAGATATCGGCGAAGTCCGCGTCGAGATCGAAGGTCAGCGAGACGCGCACCGGTGATCGGCTGTAGTTCCAAAGCCGGACGCGTTCGTGCCATGTGCCGTTCCAGAGGAACCGCGCGCGAAACAGATGGACGAGATCGCGCTCCAGCAAGAGATCGCCGCTCCCGAGTGAAATATCCGGATTGGTCAGGTCCGCGCCAAACAGCTCGTTGTCGTCCTTGACCCGCGCGCTGAGCAGGAGCGGCCGTTGTCCGTTGAGGCGGAGGCGAAACAGTGACAGATACCGGGTGCCTTCGTGATAGAGGCCCTGTTCGCCGGCGCCGAGCGCACCGATGTCACCCGAGTAATCGAAGACCGCGAAGGTCTCGTCGTGTTTGAGGACCGCGAGCCGCTGCGCCGCTTTCGACGCAGGGGCCAGGATGTAGAACTGATCGTGCACCTGAATGAAATCGTTCACTCAGGCCTCCAGGGCCGCGGTCTGCAACTCCTGAATCGCGCGCGTGTACACCTCGAGATAATCGTCGGCCATGCCGGCCGAGGAGAAGTTGGTCTGGACGAACGACCGGCATTCGACCGGATCGATCCCGGTCGCGGCAATCCGCCTGGCCATGTCGTCGACGTCGGCGCAAATCCATCCGTTGACACCGTCCCTCACGATCTCTTTGACGGCGCCACCGGCGAGCGCCAGCACGGGCGTGCCGCAGGCCATTGCTTCAATCATCACGAGACCGAACGGTTCCTGCCATTGAATCGGGAACAACAGCGCGCGCGCGCCCGAGAGCAGCTCGTTTTTGGTCGCGAAGTCTGCTTCACCGACATATTCGATCTGCTCGCCGTCGACGCACGGCGCAACCTCCTTCTCCCAGTAGTCGCTGAATAGCGGCTGGATTTCGCCCGCCAGCTTCAGCCGCACCCCCGCTTTACGCGCGGCGCGAATGGCCAGGTGCGGGCCCTTGCAGGGTGCCATACGGCCGAGAAAAGCCACGTAATCGTCTTTTTCGTCGGAAAAGAGGTAGTCGGTGGCCGGTATACCGTGATGGACCACTTCGACGTGGTGCATCGGCTCGGCGCGTGCGAGCCATCGAGCGATGGCGACATAGCGTGTGCGCGGATAGCGCAGGTAGTGCGCCGACAAATCCGGTTCGTGCGAATGATGGATCGTCAGGACCGTCGGCACGTCGACGAACATCGTGAAGGGCAGTCCCACGACGTCGTTCAGATGAATGACGTCGGCAGACGTGGACGCGTCGCGGATCGCCCACGCCGTGTGGTCCGCATTCTTCAACTGCGATCGCAGCGAGCCGTCAGGCGGCCATTCCGAATGCCGGTATCGCCACTTGACCGGGCACAGCGGCGAGGAATCGCCATTGGCGTAGACCGTGACGTCGTGGCCGCGCGCGTAAAGCTCGGATGCGAGGTTTGCCAGAAACAGTTCAGTCCCGCCGTATCGCTGCGGCGGGATTTCGATGAACGGCGGACCGATCAGCGCGATTCGCATCAGCGTGCCGCGACGACCTGCGCACGAGTGAAGGCGCCCTCAATGTAGACCGCCTCGAGCCCCGATGCCCAGACCTCAATCGCCGCTCGAGTCGCCTGCGTCGTCTCCCGCTCGGTCCGCAGAATGGGTGCCGAGCCGCCGGTCGGGTGAAACTCAAGCCACGCTTCCCAGTGTCCGTCGGCCGTCTGCTCGGCGACCGTGCGCGGAAGATACGTGAGCCCCTCCGGCGTCCGAACGTGGGTGTGGTGGTTTCGGATTAGTTCCGCCATGATCTCCTCAACTTTTTTCAAAAACGTGACCGAAGTCAGCGGCGGCAGGGTCGGACCGCGTCGCGGCTGTCACGAATGGGGTCGGTTGAACCAGGCCTGGGACCGTCGGCGACGTGAGGCTGACTCATGAGTCCCGCGTTGCGTCGTGTTCCGCGTCGCCGCGGCCGGCGGTCGCGCAAAGGTTCTCGCCCCGCCGCAGCGTGGACTCCTCGGGCATTGATCAGCCTCCGAAGAACTATCCGAGGACAGCAATGCCGGTGCCATCCGATTGGTTCTGCCTCGCGCAGCTGAAGAGCCTGACGGCTGAGTGGGTGCCGGTCTTGCACCTGCAGCGCCCCGTGAGCGCCTGACGGACCCTCGTGTGACGGCGCGTCAACAACCGGCGGTCGCCAGAGCGATCAGGCGGTCGACAGGTGGAGACACCGCCGTTTGCCGGAGCCGAGCTCCGTCGGAATGCTTCTGCCGAAAAACCACCACGCGAACGTTGAGGGTCCTCCGAAGGCCGCGCGACCAACGGTCACCGGTCGCCGCGACATCGGCTGGCAGGCATGCCGGCCGACACGCCGCGCTCTGCGTTGGCTGGCAGGGCAGGTGGCGAGCCGCGCCTTGGTGAGCAATCCCGTAAACCCAGCGAGCACGCTGTTCTTGATACTCCTCGCCCCGCGATGCGACTGGTCGCTCGAGCCGATACTTTCTCGGAGTACCAAATTGACAGTCGCGGCACCCACCGTGGTTGGGAAACCGTTTAACAGAGCGCTGGCTTCGATGCGTGACATCGAACGGCGCACGTAATGCTGATCGGGTGGCCTGAGTCGGCGACGATCCTGATTGCCGACGACTCGCCCGAACAGATCGCCATCATCCGGCGCGTGCTCGAGCCTGAAGGGTACCACTGTGTGGCCGTGTCCAACGGCCGCGCCGCGGTCGATGCCTGCAAGGCGGAGCGCATCGACGTCGCGCTGCTCGATGTCAACATGCCGGTCTGCGACGGCCTGGCCGCGTGCCGTGAACTCAAGTCCGGCGATCGCACGGCGCTCACCGCCGTCCTCGTCATGACCGGCCACGCGGATGCCCACACGCATCTGGCGGCGCTCGAAGCCGGCGCTGATGATTTTCTGCCCAAGCCGGTGGCAACGGCCGAACTGCGGGCCCGGGTGCGTTCGGCGGTTCGGATGAAGCAGTGCATCGACGAACTCGATAACGCCTCGGCGACCGTCATCATGCTTGGCGCCGCCATTGAAGCGCGCGATCCGAACACGAAAGGCCACTGCGAGCGCCTTGCCGCGCATGCGACGGCGGTGGGCAGCCGGATTGGCCTCGAACCGGCCGACCTCCGTGCGCTCGCGCAGGGCGGGTACCTGCACGACCTCGGCAAGGTCGCCATCCCGGACGCTGTCTTGTTCAAGGCTGGACCATTGACGGCCGGCGAATTCGAATTGATCAAATCGCATCCGGTCACCGGCGACCGCATCTGCGCGCCGCTCAGAACCCTCAATCGTGCCCGCGCCATCATCCGGTGGCATCACGAACGTCTCGACGGCAGCGGCTATCCGGACGGGCTTCGGGGCCGCTCGGTGCCGCTGATCGCCCAAATCACCGGCATCGTCGATGTATACGACGCACTGGTCAGCGATCGACCGTACCGCGGTGCGATGAGCGGCGACGCCGCGCTGTCAATGCTGCGGGCCGAGGCCGCCGACGGCAAGCGCGACGCCACGCTCATCGAAGAGTTCGCGGCGGTCATCAACAGCTCGCCTCGATTCGAGGCGGCCGTGGCAGGCGGGACGGTCATCGTGCCGTCGCGCTGACTCGTGCGAGGACTCACTGGGCCGGCTTGGTCCGCCGCAGCCGTCGGCTACTGACCCCGGCCGACAACGCGCACGCGCACACCGTCAACAGTACCTTCAAGGCCTTGCCCCCGGTCGTTCGGAGACCTCGGCTGCCTCGAGCAGTGCGATCCGGGCCGCGTGCGCGGCATCCAGAATGGGCGCGGCCAGCTTGCGCTTGGAGTACCGTTCGAGGCTTGCCGCAAGCTGCAGGACGACGAACATGCCACCGCCATAGTTGACCAACATGACCATCGCGGGGTACACTGAAAGTGACCATGATGGTCAAGTCAGAACGTTATGCGAAAGCCAGTCAACATCGCGGAGGCGAAGGCCCGTTTACCCGAACTGGTCGAGAGGGCTGCCCATGGCGAAGACATCGTTATCGCCCGCAACGGCAGACCCCGCGCTCGCCTCGTCGCGCTGGCACCGCGGGCGCCGCGCACGTTCGGGCGAGGCGCTGGACAATGGAAGGTCACTGGCGACTTTAACGCGCCGCTGCCGGCGCACTTGCTCAAGGCCTTTGAAGGTCGAAACTCGTGAAACGGATCCTCCTCGACACGGAAGTGTTGATCTGGTGCGACGCGAATGACCCGCGACTTGGCGACGAGTCGCGCCGTCTCATCCAGCACGCCATCGACGTCTACGTGAGCGCGGCATCGGCCTGGGAGATTGTCATAAAACAGGCGCTCGGCAAGCTTCAGACGACGCGGCAACCGGCGGATGCCGTCGCGGAGGCAGGATTCCGTCCCCTACCGGTTACCTTCGAGCACGCGTCCGAGGTCGGAAGCCTTGCGCCGCACCATCGCGATCCGTTCGACCGCCTGATCATTGCCTCCGCCCGCGTTGAAGGACTGACGATCATCACCAGCGACGCACGGTTTCGAGCGTACGACGTTCCGCTTGTGGACGCGCGCCGCTGATCTTCGGGCTGTGGTCCGTGATAATTCTGTCCGCTGCGACTCCGCGCCGCGACACACGCGGGTGTGGTCGGCGGGGCATGAACTCAGGGCGAGTGAACAGTCGGTGAACAATTCCTTGCCGCTGGCAGGGGTCGTCTTCCGGACCCGATCCTGGTCGGCGTGGCCGGCGACTGTTGACTCGTGATCGGGCGACGGCGGGTTCGACACTGCCGGATGCGTGGCTGTTGCCGAGCCCGGGCGTGACCCGAGTCTCCAGGTGCGTTCACTGCGCTCGAACGCCAGCAACAATGTCATTCGGTGCGACGCGGTCACCCCTGCAACCGACGCCTCCGTGCGGGTCCTGGTCATTCTTCGTTACGTTCCTTTGAGAGTGACGGTTCAAAGAGGCGTAACGACCTGGCCCGCGTTCGGCATGGGCTAGATACTCTCTTCAGGCGAGGGCGGGTTCAAGTGGTCGTGAGGACGACCTTTCCAGTATTGGATCGGGACTGCAGAAACCGATGCGCGTCGGCCGCGTCTTCGAGGCGGAATGTTCGGGCGATGATCGGCCGAATGAGCCCGGCAGCGACATCCTGAAGTATCTGGTCCATCGCGTCGGCGAGGCGGTCTCGCTCGTCCCACAAGTGGCCCACGTTCAGTCCGAAGACGCCGCGATTCCGGTTCATGAGCGATAGCGGATGGAATCGTGGCATCTGCCACAACGTCGTGAGGACACGCCACACGCTGCGCCGTTGGCCAGACGCGAGCCGAGACACTCCGTATACGACGAGCCGGCCGAGCGGTGCGAGCAGGCGATAGCTGTCGGCAAAGCTTCGCCCGCCAAGCGGGTCGAGCACGACGTCTGCGCCGCGGCCGTTCGTCAGCCGGCGCACGTCCGCGCTGATCGAGCCGAGCCGGTAATCGAGCGGGTGGTCAACGCCGTTTGCGCGAATGGCCGGATGTTTTTCGGTGGACGCCGTGCCGATGACGGTCGCCCGGCGCAACCGCGCGAGCTGCGTCGCGGCGATGCCGACGCCGCCCGCCGCGCCGTGGACCAGCACCGTTTCGCCGGCTGCGAGGTTGGCGCACCGATATAAAGCGAGAAACGCCGTGAGGTAATTAACGGGAATCGCGGCCCCGGTGACGTGGTCGATTGACGGCGGCAGCCGAAATGCGAACCCGGCCGGCACGATCACGCGGTCGGCGTAGCCACCGAAACGGGTCAACGCGATCACGTCATCACCCGGGCGAAACGCCGCGACTGCGGGTCCAACGGCATCCACCACGCCGCTCACTTCGTAACCCACGACCATTGGCGGTTTGGGCGCGTCCGGATATACGCCGAGCCGGGCCAGAATGTCGGCGAAATTGACGCCGGCCGCGCGAACTGCCACTCGAATTTCCCCATCGGCGGGAATCGGGTCCGGGCGGGTCTGCAACCTGAGCACATCGGGTGGGCCGTAACGAACGATGGTGACTTGCTGCATGGCGCGATTGTCACGTACCGGCTTGCGCACCCGCTCGACAAAAGCTGACAATGGCGCGAGTTCCCAAGCCGCCGCGACGTCGCCGCCATACCAAGACGGCGACCCCTTCGCACGAGGAACTCCGCGAACAGGAGGTGCTCCGGGCCACGCGCGAGCTGGCCGCCTATTTCCGAGGCCGCCGGACGGAGCGCGAAGCCCGCGGCGCCCTGAAGATCATCAAGGCCTTCATTCGAGATCGCGAGCGTACCGACCCGAGCAAACGCCGCCCGTTGCCCGGCACGAAGGAAGCAGAGACTCCAGCTCGAAAGGGCGAGCGCGCGGCGCCGCGAAAGCGACTGCATGTCGAGGCTCCCGCGCCGGCGGAACCGATGTCGACCGAGTAATGTCGGCGCCGCTCCGGGGTCGTCGTCGCTCCGGGCCGCAGCGCTCAGTTCGCGCAACGCAGCGCAGCCGCTAGCAGCCCGCTCCAGCGAGCACCGACGCGGCCGCGCTGTTCGGCCGTCAGGTCCAGGCCGATGCGCGCTGTGGAGAAGAACTCATCCACAGAGAGGCGGCCGCGCATGAGGCCGACCGGACTGTGCGCGGGTGACTGCAGCAGGTAGTGGCCGATCTCGTGCGCCAGTGCGCGACCGAGTGCCCGGCCCATCAGCGTTTCCTGTCCTTTCGTCGGCAGATTTCGGTACTTCCCAGCCGCCTCCAGCAATCGGGTGACGTTGCCGCGAGACAAGTGAATCGTCCGTTCGGGTTGACCATCGGGGCGGAACGGAATCCATCCCAGCGAGAAGGCACCATCCTTCGAGACCCCAACCTCGTCATCGACGACGACGAGGACGTGTGGCGACTCGAGGCG
>JBPYEE010000667.1:0-18149 GCA_051985095.1 Vicinamibacterales bacterium
CTCCACGTCGACGCCTACCCCGACAAGCTCATCACCGGCAAGATGTCGCGCATCAGCCCGGCGGTGAACAGCGCCACCCGCGCGTTTCCCTTCGAAGCCCTGGTCCCGAACGGCGACGCGCTGCTCAAACCGGGCACCTTCGCGCGCGTCCGCATCCAGACCAACAAGAGCGACCGCGTCCTGACCCTGCCGTACGCCGCGCTGCAGTACCGGTACGGCGTGAACCGGGTGTTCGTCATCAACGGTGATCGGCTCGTTGCGAAGGAGTTGAAGGTCGGCGAGCGCTTCGGCGATCGCATCGAAATCGTCAGCGGCATCAACGGCGGCGAACGCGTGGCGATGACCGACGTCGACAAGCTCGTGGACGGGCTCCGGGTCAGCGTGGGCCGCAAAACGGAATAGCGATGCTCTCAGAACTCTGCGTCCGGCGTCCCGTGTTCGCCACAATGCTCGTGATGTCGCTCGTCGTCCTCGGCATCTTCTCGTTCCGCGATCTCGGCGTCGACCTCTTTCCTCGCGCGGATCCGGCGACCGTCAACGTCGCGCTCTCCCTGCCCGGCGCCAGCCCCGACGAGATTTCGACCTCGGTCATCGAGCCGATGGAAGAGGCGATCAGCGGCGTATCCGGGATTGACGAGTTGGCGGCGCGTATTACCGAAGGGGGCGGCGTCATCACCGTCCGGTTCGTCCTCGAGCGTGACCTGAACGATGCGGCCAACGACGTCCGCGAGAAGGTCGCCAGCGCCATCAAGAACGTCCCGCCCGAGCTGCTGCCGCCGGTCATCACGAAAGTCGATCCGGACGCCGATCCCGTCATGTCCATCATGGCGTCCTCCGACGCGATGAGCCTTCGCACGCTGACCGAGATTGCCGACAAGCAGATTTCGCGCGCCATCCAGACGGTCAACGGTGTCGGTCAGGTCACGATTGCCGGCACGCGCGCCCGCGAAATCCACATCGTCGTCGACGTCGAGAAGCTGAACTCCTACGGACTGTCGATTTCGCAGGTTCGCGACGCCGTCGTGGCCGAGAACGTGGAGATCCCCGGCGGCGTGGTGGAGCAGGGCAAGGGCGAGCTGCTGCTGCGGACGCTCGGCCGCATCGACGCGAGCGGCGACTTCAACAACATCGTCGTGGCCACGATGAACGGCACGCCGGTGCGGGTGTCGGATATCGGGTATGCCGAAGACTCATTCGAGCGGCCGACCTCGTCGGTCTGGTACGGCGACAAGCCGGCGGTGGAGCTCGATATCCGGCGCGCGATGGGGGAGAACACCGTCGCGGTGATCGAGGGGATTCGCGCCAAGCTGCCCTCGATCGAGCGCTCGCTGCCGACGTCCGTCAAGCTGACGATGGTGCGCGATGATTCGAAATTCATCTACGCGTCGGTCGCCTCGCTCGAAGAGCATTTGATCTACGGCAGCCTCTTTGCGGCCATCGTCGTCCTCTTCTTCATCCGCAATCTGCGCGCGGTCATCATCTCGGCCCTGGCGATTCCCGCGTCGATCGTGTCGACGTTTACGCTGATGGACCTGATGGGGTTCACACTGAACAACATGACCCTGCTCGGGATCACGCTGGCGGTGGGCATCGTGATCGACGACGCGATCGTGGTGTTGGAGAACATCTTCCGGTACATCGAGGAAAAGAACTGCACCCCGTTCGAAGCGGCCATCCAGGGGACGCGCGAGGTCGCGTTGGCCGTGATGGCGACGACGCTCTCGCTGGTCGTGATCTTCCTGCCGATCGCGTTCATGAACGGCTACGCGAAGCGGTACATCAATCCGTTTGGCTGGACGATGGCGTTTTCGATCATGGTGTCGATGCTGGTGAGCTTCACGCTGACACCGATGTTGAGCTCGCGGTTCCTGAAGCTGTCCGACGCGATGGCGGATCACAAGACGAAGGAGCGTGGCTTCTTCCACTGGCTCGACACGTGGTACTCGCGTCAGGTGAACTGGGCGCTCGACCACTCCGGGCTGATCATCGCGATGTCGGTGGGAGTGCTGCTGGCCGCGGTTCCGTTGAACCGGATGGTCGGCCGTGAGTTCGCGCCCGACGAAGATCTGGGCGAGTGGACGGTGCACATGGATGCACCCGAGGGCACGTCGGTTGAAGGTTCCGAGGAGATGGCCTTCAAGATCCTGAAAGAGGTGCAGGGAATCCCCGGCGTTGGAGACATCGAGCCGATTGTGAATCCCGGCGGCAGCGGCGCGTCGGGGGGCGGCGGCGGCAGCAACGTGACCCACGTCCATCTGAACGTCCAGGCATTGCCGTACGACCAGCGGAAGCAGACCCAGGCCCAGATGATCGCCGAGATGCGCCGACGTCTGGCCAAGTACCCGGCGATTCGTCCCAGCATCACATCGCGGAGTGCGCTGGGGAGCGGAGAGGGCCAGATCGGGTACGCACTGTCACTCAACATTCTCAGTCCGGATCTCAACCAGTTGGCGGAGTACGCGCTGAAGGTGCTCGCCGAGGCGCAGAAGACGCCGAGTATCACGGACCCGAAGCTGAGTCTGAGCGTGTCGAACCCCGAGCTGCACGTGGCCGTCGATCGCCGCCGCGCCGCCGACCTCGGCGTGCGGATGGCCACAATCGGCAGCACGCTGCGGCTGGCCGTGGCAGGCGACGATCAGATCTCGTTTTACAAGGAGGGGCAGGAGCAATATCCGGTCAAGGTCCGGGTGCTCGAGAACCAGCGCCGCGACGCGCAGGAAGTCGGCCGCCTGACCGTGCCGTCGCCGAATGGTCCTGTCCGGATCGACAACATTGCGCGGGTCGAGGCCGGGCTGGGCCCGAGCCAGCTGCAGCGTTCGAATCGACAGTTCACGGTCCAGCTGAATGGCGGCGTGGCGCCCGGGCACGCGCTCGACGAAGCCTCTAATGATATCCGCCGGATCATGAGCAGCGTCGGCCTGCCGCCCACGATGTCGTACAAGCTGTACGGCCAGTCGAAAATCCTCGACGAGACCACCAGCAACCTGATTCTCGCGATCGCGCTCGCGATGATCTTTGTGTATATGGTCCTCGCAGCACAGTTCGAAAGCTTCGTCCAGCCGGTCGTGATCATGCTGGTGCTCCCGATTTCAGTGCCCTTCGCGCTGTTCACGCTCTGGGTCACCGGCCGCACGCTCAACCTCTGGAGCGCGCTTGGGATGCTGCTGCTGCTCGGGATCGTCAAAAAGAATTCAATTCTGCAGGTCGACTATGCCAACGTGCTGCGCGCCAAGGGGCTGCCGCTGCGCGAGGCGATCGTCGAATCCTGCCGGACACGCCTGCGGCCCATTCTGATGACGACTTCCGCGATTATCGCCGGCCTGATTCCAACCTCGCTGGGGCTCGGCATTGGCGGCACCGGTCGCGCCGCGATTGCGATCACCGTCATCGGAGGGCAGGGGTTGTGCCTCTTCCTGACCCTCCTGCTCGTGCCGGTGGCGTACGTCAAGTTCGATGCGCTCGAACACGCGTTCGTCAATCAGCGCTGGAAGGAGCTGGTCGGCCGCCTTCATGCCTCGACGTTCGGCCGGCTTCGGCCCGGCATGGCCAAGGGGTGAGCTATGACGCTTCGACCAACCAGGCGCCCTCAATTCGCCGCCAGCCGCCACTTCCTGTGGCTCGCCGCCGTGGCCGCGGCCGTCGGCCTGGCCGCCGCCGCGCGTGCGCAGGCGCCGGCGGATCGCGATCTGCTCGCCAGGATCCAGGCTGAGGGGCTCCAGCGATCACAGGTCGCCCCGGTGTTCGAAATGCTGACGATCGATATCGGGCCACGGCTGACCGCCTCGCCGGCGCACAAGCGTGCGGTCGAGTGGACGCGTGATCGGCTCGAATCGTACGGGCTGAGCAACGTGCACCTCGAGCCGTGGCACTTCGGGCGGGGCTGGACCCTCGAACACCTGACGGTCGAGCTCGTCGAGCCACGATATCTGCCGCTCATCGCGTACGCCGACGGGTGGTCGGCCGCGACGGCCGGCGACGTCGTCGGCGCGCCCGTGCTGGCGGCGAACAAGACGGCGGAGCAAATCGCGGCGATGCGCGATCAGCTCAGGGGGCAGATCGTCCTGACGCAGCCGTTGATGACGAACTTCGTCACCAAGGATCGGCCGAACCCGAGCGATCCCGGATATCAGCCGAATTCGGCGGCCTACGCGACCAGCGTCGGGCAGCGCTCCTCGCAGCCCGGCAGCGAGACGCCGCAGCAGCGCGCACAGCGCGTTGCGCAGGCGTACCGCGAGGCCGGTGCGGCCGTGCTGCTCAAGCCGAGCATCGGCGAACATGGAACGGTCTTTGTGACCGGGCGCGATGGCGGCCCGGGCGCCGTGCCGTCGCTCACGCTGAGCGGCGAGCACTACAACATGATCGTCCGCATGCTCGAGCATCACGTCCCGGTGAAGCTGCGCGTCGGCGTGCAGACGAAGTTCTACGACAGCGACAACGGCAACGCCTACAACGTGCTCGCCGAGCTGCCCGGGACCGATCCGGCGCTGCGCGACGAGGTCGTCATGATCGGCGCCCATCTCGACTCGTGGCACACGGGGGTCGGCGCCACCGACAATGCGGACGGGACGACGACCGTGATGGAAGCGATGCGCATCCTGCGAGCGGTGGGCGCGCGGCCGCGACGGACGATTCGCGTCGCGCTCTGGGGCGGCGAAGAGCAGGGGCTGCTCGGATCCCGTGCCTGGGTCGCGGCACACCTGGCCGGCGACGCGAACCGGGCGGCGCGCGAGAAATTCGATGTGTACTTCAACATCGACAACGGCACGGGGGGCATCTACGGCTGGTATCTGCAGAACAACACGGAGGTCCGCGCGATCTTCGACAGCTGGCTGGAGCCGCTGAAGGCGCTCGGCGCGCGCCGCAACACCATCGAGCCGGTCGGATCAACCGATCACCTGAGCTTCATCGACGCGGGCGTGCCCGGCTTCAATCCGATTCAGGACTACGGCAACTACGACGTGCGCACGCACCACACGAACATGGATACCGTCGAGCGCGTGGACGAGAAGGAGATCCAGCAGGCAGCCATCGTGATGGCGACGTTTGCCTACAACGCCGCCAATCTCGATCGCAAGATCCCGCACAAGGTCGGCCAGTAGCGCGGCGGCCGCGCGGCCGCAGGTGTGCCCTCAGTGCACCGAGCACGAGCCGGGACCACGCGGATCGCCGCACGTCCCGCAGGGTCCCGATGGCGGATAGGTGAACGACTTGCCCGGGCCGCTCGCCTGCGCGGCGAAGACCGACATGAGTTTCTGCAGCTCCACGCCGTGACAGGTGGGACACGACGGCGCCTGGCCTTCGCGCGTCAGGAATTCGAACTTGGTGCCGCACCCGCGGCATTCGTACTCAAAAAGCGGCATACAGTATTCTAACGCCGTTTGCTGAACCGATCTTCGTTGCGCATCGCCCTCGCCGCGATCGCGTTTCGCGTGGTGTCCGCGGTGATCGGGTGGATGGCGGTGCTGCAGGTGCCGCACGCCGCGCGGGCCGAGACCACGATGTTCGGCGCCCCGAACGCGTTCTGGGACCAGTTCACACGCTACGATGCCGGCTGGTATTACCAGATCGCGCGGTACGGGTACTGGTTCGTGGCAGGCGGTCCGTCGGCGGGGATCGGCAAGCCTGGCAAGATCGCCTATTTCCCGGTCTACCCCTTCGCGGCCGGCTACGTCGGGCGCTTGTTCGGTGCATCGCCGGCCGCCGTGTACCTCGGCGCGATCGCGGTGTCCTGGGCCGCGTTTGCGGCGGCGATGGTCGTCCTCGACGCGCTCGCCCGGCTCGATGTCGACGAGGAGCCCGCCATCCAGGCGGTGATCCTGGCCGCGGTCTTTCCGTTTTCTTTCTTTTTCGGAATGGTGTACACCGAATCGCTGTTCCTGCTCCTGACGCTGCTGGCGTTCTACGCGTTCCGCACGGAGCGCTGGATCGCCGGCGGCGTCGCGGGCGCGCTTGCGACCGCAACCCGTGTCAATGGCATCCTGATGCTGCCGGCGCTCGCCTGGATCGCCTGGCAACAGCGACCAGCGGCCGCGGGGGATCGGCGGCGTGCGCTCGGCGGCCTGCTGCTCGTCTCCACGGGCATCCTCGCGTATTCGCTCTACGTGTACCACCTGAGCGGTAACCCGCTCGAATGGGCGGTCTCCATCGGCCGCTGGAACTATCATCCCGGCGGCCTCCCGTGGCTGGCGCCCGCGCGACTGCTCGAGCGGCTCGTCGCGGCGCCGCGCCGCTACTTCGCGACCGACCCGATGGCCCTGTACGACACGATGCACGGCCTGACGGCGATCGCGTTCATCGCTGCCGTCCCGCTCGTCTGGCACCGATTCGGGGCCGCGTATGGGTTGTTCATGCTCTGCAATCTGTGGCTGCCGCTGTCGTCGGGTGTCTTCGAGGGGGTCGGCCGGTACTGCTCGGTTCTGTTTCCATTCTTCCTCGGGCTGGGGTTGATTCGATCCCGTCCGCTGTTTGCAGCCGTCATGGTCGGGTTCGCCGTCTTCTACGTCATCGCGCTGGCGATGTTCGTGACGCTGCGACCGATTTTCTAACCGCGGTGTCTAACGACGCGATGCGCCGACTGTGCGCGGTGCCCATCCTCATCGCGCTGTCCGCGTGTTCTCTGTCGCGACGGCCTGCCGCGGCGCCGCAGCCGACTGCGGCCGAACGGCTGGCCGCCGTCGATCGGGAGCTGCGGGCCGGCTGCCTCGACTGTCTCGTCGACGCGTACCGCCAGTTCGAGGCGCTGCGGCACGACTCACCGTTGTCCGACGCCGCCACCGCGGGTGCCGTACGCGCCGCGGCGCTGATTGCGCTGCGTCAGCGGGAGCTCGGCATGGTGGACGAGGGGTACCTCGAGCACGCAAAGCGCCTGGCCGCCGAGACGCCTGCGATTCCGTCCTGGCTGCCGCGCATTCTCGAGATCGTCGACGCGCTGCCGCGCAGGGGCGTGGGCGTCGGCGCGCCCCCGCGGACCGACGCCGACCTGGAGCGGCTCCGGCAGACGCGACTGAACCGCGACGCGTGGCTCGCATTGCTGCGGGACACCGCCCGATTCGATGAGCTGGCCGCCTATACGCTCCTCTCGTATGCGTGCGATGCGATCGAGACCCGCGACCTCAGCCGGCTGGAGCTCGCGGGCGACGTCGAGGTCTTCGACGGAACGCCCCTCATCGTGTACCGCGAATCGTTGTGCCGCGGCATCGAGGCGGTGACGCTGCAGCAGTTGCGCGACGCCGAGCCCCGATTCGTCGAGATTGCGTTCTCGGTCGGCCTGTCGAACCTCGGCGCGCGGCCGCGTCCCAGGCTCGACGAGGCCGAGGCACAATTCGAGCAGGCCTACGCGTGGCATCCGCGGTGGCCCGCCCTGACGCTCGCCATCGCCGGCGTCGCCATGACGAACGAAGAGTTTGAGCGGGCGCGGACCGCGTACGAGGAAACGCTGGCCGGCGAGCCACACTCGGTGGATGCCGAGCTCGGCCTTTTGCGGGCGCTGACCTACCTCGGGCGCCACGACGACGCGATTGCGACTGCCGACCGTCTGATCGAGGACGGATGGTACGTGGGCGACGCCCGGTACTGGCGCGCGTTCAACGAGCTGCAGCTGTCGCGGCTCGACGAGGCATGGGACGACGTGGAGCGTGCCGAGAAGACGCTGATCAACGCGGAGGTGCCCAAGCTGGCCGGACTCATCG
This sequence comes from Vicinamibacterales bacterium, assembly GCA_051985095.1. Taxonomy (GTDB): domain Bacteria; phylum Acidobacteriota; class Vicinamibacteria; order Vicinamibacterales; family CAVVIG01; genus Gp6-AA45. Next base: position 7,689 of record JBPYEE010000667.1, read on the forward strand.
CCTACCGCCGCGGGCAGCTCGAGACGGCCATTGCCCGCTTCACCACATCGCGCGAACGGAATCCCTTCGACTGCGAGACGCGCTTCTATCTGGGCGTGGTCCACGCGGAGCAGCGGCAGTGGCCGGAGACCGCCGACGTCCTGGCGTCGGCCGCCACGTGTCTGCAGCATGCCGAAGAGGATCTCAGGCAGGAGATCGAGCAGATTGGCGCCTCCGATCAGCGCGCCGACCGCAAAGCGCGCCAGATCGCCAGGCGCGAACAGCAGATCGCCGAAGGCCGCCGCCGCATCGCGACGTCCTGGTTCGACTGCGCCGTCGCATACTTCAGCCTGTCCCAGCGCGAGGAAGCGCGGCAGTACGCCGAGCGAGTGGCCGACGACGAGCAGTTCGGGCCGCGCGCGAAGGAGATTCTCTCGCGGCTACGTTAAACTGGACGGATGGCCTCGGTCGCCAATCCGCTCCGCCGCAACGTCGCGATCATTGCGCACGTCGATCACGGCAAGACGACGCTCGTCGATGCGCTGCTGCACCAGAGCGGCACGTTTCGCGCCAACGAGCGGGTCGCCGAGCGCGCCCTCGACAACATCGACCTCGAACGCGAGCGCGGCATTACCATCCTGGCGAAGAATACGGCGGTCCATTACCGCGATCTGCTGATCAACATCGTCGACACGCCCGGGCACGCGGACTTCGGCGGCGAGGTCGAGCGCACACTCTCGATGGTTGACGGGGTCATGCTGCTCGTCGACGCCTCGGAGGGGCCCCTGCCGCAGACCCGCTTCGTGCTGCGCAAAGCGCTCGAGCGGCGGTTGCCGCCGATCGTCGTCATCAACAAGATCGACCGGCCCGATGCACGGCCGCCGGAGGTGTTGAACGAGATCTACGATCTGTTCATCGACCTCGATGCCACCGAGGAGCAGCTCGAGTTCCCGGTGCTCTATACCAACGCGAAGCTCGGAACCGCCAGCAGTGACGCGCGAACCCCGGGAACCGACCTGCGGCCGCTGTTCGATGCGGTGATCGATCACGTCCCGCCGCCCCGGGGGAACCCCGACGCGCCGCTGCAACTGCTCGTCGCCAATCTCGACTCGAGCGATTACCTGGGACGCATCGCCATCGGCCGCATTTTCAACGGCCGCATCAAAATCGGCGATTCAGTGGCGGTCTGCAAACTCAACGACAGCGTGCAGGAGACCCGGGTCACCAAGCTCTACGCCTTCGACGGGCTGAAGCGCGTCGACATCGAAGACGCCGCCGCCGGCGACATCGTCTGCGTTGCCGGGATCGCGGACATCACGATTGGCGAAACGATCGCGGACGCCGAGCGGCGGGTTCCGATCCCGCCGATTGCGATCGACGAGCCGACGGTGTCGATGGTCTTCGGCGTCAACACGTCGCCGATGTCCGGGAAGGACGGCCAATTCGTGACCTCGCGCCAGCTCCGCGACCGGCTCGATCGGGAGCTGCTCGGCAACGTGTCGATCCGGCTCGAGCCAACCGACTCGCCGGAGCAGGTCAAAATCATTGGCCGGGGCGAACTGCAGCTGTCGATTCTGATCGAGATGATGCGCCGCGAAGGCTACGAGTTGCAGGTGTCGCGGCCGGATATCGTGACGAAAACGCTCAACGGGCACGTCGTGGAGCCGGTCGAGGAACTTGTCATCGACGTGCCCGAGGATCATCAGGGCGTCGTCATTGCGCAGGTCGGCGAGCGAAAAGGCGCGATGACGAAAATGGTGAACCATGGCAGCGGGCGCGTGCGGCTCGAGTTCCGAATCCCGGCGCGTGGATTGATCGGCTTTCGATCGCAGTTCATGACCGATACCAAAGGCACCGGAATCATGAACCACATCTTCTCCAGCTGGGAGCCGTGGCATGGGGCGATTCCTGCGCGCATCAACGGGGCACTCGTCGCCGATCGCCCGGGGACCGCAACCTCGTACGCCATCTTCAACCTGCAGGAGCGCGGCGAAATCTTCGTCGAACCGGCCACACCGGTCTACGAAGGGATGATCATCGGCGAGAATTCTCGTCCGAACGACATCGACGTGAACGTGACGAAAGAGAAGAAGCAGACCAACATGCGCGCCTCGACCGCCGACGAGGCGATCCGCCTCATCCCGCCGCGCAAGCTCGGTCTCGAACAGGCGATCGAGTTCATCAACGACGACGAGCTCGTCGAAGTGACGCCGCTCAGCATTCGATTGCGGAAGAAGATTCTGGTGGCGAATCTGCGACCTAAGGCCGGAACGTCTCGGCCGATCCCCGCGACGTAAACGACAGATCGCGGTTGCGCACGCGGCCGGATACGTCGTAGACGCCCCCGAGCTGGACAAACGTGTCCGTGCGCTCGGATTCGGCGACGGTGAAATGCAGCGCCACGTCGACTTGCGGGCCCTGCGCGCGGACCTCCATCGCCGTCGGCCCGCCGCCGTGATCCTGCTCGTGAATCGAGACGTTGGTCGAGAAGCCAACCGGGCCGTCCGGCCCGAGGACGCCGAGGAACCCGGGCACCCGGTCGGGATCCGCCACCGCGGCCGGCGGGAACACGCGTCCGTAGACGATGGACAGGTCGCCGCTCGACACCTGTCCCCACTGCCACCGGACGCCGTCCCAAAAGCCCCAGTTATGGTCGTGGTAGCCGGCGAGCCCGTCGACGGAAATCCGCTCGCCGCCCACCACGAGGCTCCCCTGGAACGTCCCGGCGAGCGCGGGCACGACATATCCCGACACCCAGCCACCGGCACCATGGATCTCCGCAGGCGGCAGCGATCGGCCCGGCGCCGCATCGAGCGTCAGCGCGCCGGTCAGTGGTCGACCGGTCCCCGCGGGCCGGCCCGGCGGCGATGGGGTCGACGCCCCCTCCGTGAGCGCAAGCGAAATCCGATATTGCGATCCGACAAGGCGCACGCTGTTGCCCGCCACATCCAGATCCGGCGCGCGCGCGAGCAGGTCAGCCTCGCTGACGGGACCGCTGGCGCCGTAGCTCGTCGACCGGCTGTCGCGGTCGAGCTGCAGGCGGACGCCGATCGTTCGCGTCCCGTCGGCGCCTGGCCCGCCCGCGATGAACGACAGGTAAATGCGCAACCGGCCATCGCGCGATCGCCCGTTGAAATAGAGCCATTCAGCCCACGATGTCGCGCTGAACCCGGACACGTCGCCCGCGGGCCGTGCATGAAAACGATCGAGCGCCCGCAGGATGTCCTGGCGGGAGGGGCTGGTCCACGCGGCGTCCGCCGCCGTGTCATGCCATCCCGGCTGTGTCGCCACCTCGCGATCGCCGATCGCCCGCTCCAGGCTCGGCACCCCTCCCTGCACCGCAATCGGAATCGTCTGCCCTGATCGCCGCAGATAGAGGGTGGCGTGTTTGGACGGAGACGCGGCGCGGACGCGATCGCGGAATCGCGCCGAACCGAGCACGTCGGTCAGAAGAAACCGGGCTCCGGCCAGCGGATTGAAGTCGCTGCTGAGGACCACGTCGCCGCCGCCGAGCAAGGCGGGCGAGTGGGCCTGCTCGAGGATCACCTGGCCGACACCCAGCAACTCGACCATGACCCCGATGCCGAGGCCGAAGCCGGTGGCCAGCACCGCGCTGCGCAGCGGTCTGGTCGTCAACGACCGGAGAGCCACCCGGAGGATCATCCGACCAGCTGTCCGCTTTTCATGGCGAGCCGGCGGCCGGCGCGAGCCGCGAGCAGAAGGTTGTGCGTCACCAGGAGAATGGCGGTTCCATCGGCGTGAACACGATCGAACAGCGACGCGACGTGCTCGCCGGTGGACTCATCGAGCTCCCCGGTGGGTTCGTCGGCGACGAGCAGCGCCGGCCGATTCGCCAGCGCCCGGGCGATGGCCACGCGCTGCATCTCGCCGCCAGACAGCTGCGACGGCAGATGGTCGCGGCGGTCGGCGAGGCCGACGTACTCGAGCAGTTCGTCGGTGCGCGCGCGGCGAGCCGTCGTCGGCACGCCAGCTTCCGATTGCGGCAGCTCGATGTTTTCCCCGGCCGTCAGCATCGGCAGCAGAAAGAAGCGCTGGAAGACGAACCCAATGCGTTTCAATCGGATGCGGCTTCGTTCGCTCTCCGGCAGCTGCGCGACATCCCGCGACTCGAACAGAATCGACCCGTTCGAGGGCGTGTCCACGCAGCCGACCAGATGCAGCAGCGTGGACTTGCCGCACCCCGACGGTCCCGTGATCGCCACGTACTCGCCCGATGCGACCGAGAGCGTCGCGTTCCGCACGGCCGTGACGGGACCAGCCGTCATCGGAAACACCCGTGTGACGTCCCGGGCCTCGACCACCACGCCAGGCATCAGCCGATGACCTCGCGACGCAGTGTCGACGCGATCGGCAGCGTCGCCGACAGCCAGATGGGATACGCCGCCGACGCCGTCGCGGTCACCGCGAACACCGCCAGATGCGTGACGAGCGCCCGCGTCTGGAAGACGAAGAAATGGAGCCGTTCGGGCAGCCCGGGCATCTGCCGCAGGATGTGATCGAGGCCTGCCGCGAGCGCGGCGCCGAGCGGCAGCGCCAGCACCGCGCCGGCGCCGACAAGCATGGTCGACTCCCACAACAGCATCGCGGCGATCCGCCGCCGGGCGATTCCCAACGCGCGCAGCGCGGCAATTTCTCCGAGCCGCTGGTTGACCGACACCGTCAACAGGGTCGCAATCAGCAGAAACGCGAAGGTCGTCGTCAGCGCCGAGAGCACCGCCGAGATCTGGCGGAAGTACGCGAATCCGTTGCGGTTGAACTGCGCGAGCACGTCGGAGTTCGAGAAAACCCGGACGTCGGGCCGCAGCCCCGCGATCGCCGCCCGCACCGAGCCGCTGTCGGCGCCACGACCGAGGGCGACGAACATCAATTCCGCGTCGAGTCGCCCCTCGGCGCCGACGATGCGTTCCAACGTGTTCAACGGCGTCGCCACCGTGAACTCATTGGCGGCGGTAAACCCGAAATCGATGATGCCGGTGACCCGACAGGTGACGGCGGGAATCGCCGACAACGCCCCCCGCGGCCGCGCGGCGAGCGTCATCGTCGAGCCCGGATCCAGCCGCAGCCTGAGGCTGAGCGGGCGGCCGATTGCGACGGGACAGGTTCCGTCGGCTCCGCGCAGAGGGACGTTGTCTCCCTTGAGCACCCGCCAGGGCGCCGAAAGTGATTGCGTTCGGCCGACGATCGTCAGACCCACGCGCGTCGAGCCCACGGCCCCGAAGCCCGGCTCGGTTCGAATGAGCGACACGTCGGCGACGCCGGGCAGCGCGGCGATTGCGGACGCCAGGGCCGTGGAATCCGGAATCGGCACGCGCGCGAATCCCTCGCGCGCGACGACGCGGATGTCGAACCCCTCGCTGTTCAGCAGATCGGCGAACGAGGCGAGCAGGCCGTTTGACAGGAGCAGCATGTCGAAGAGCAGCGCCCCGATCACCATCACGCCCGTAATCGCCAGCAGCGTTCTGGCGCGGTAGCGCTTGGTCGTCCTCCAGGCCAGCTGAAACGGCGTCATCGTCGGAAGAGCGACAGGATGTTGCGGCGCAGCAGCGTCCACGACGCGGCGATGCCGGCGAGCACACCCAGGGGCGCGGCGACGAGGACGGCGCGCAGGGCCAGGGGCAGCGTGACGCGGATGAACACGAGGGCCGTGTCATACCTCACCTGAAAGTAGCGGTTGACCAGCCCCTCGGTGGCAAACGCGAGCAGGACCCCGAAAATCGCGCCGGCAATCGCAATGATGATCCCTTCGATGGCCACCGACGTCAGGAGCGACCGTCGCGAAATGCCGATCAGCCGCAGGATCGCGATCGTTTCGCGTCGTTCCTCCGCGCGGATCACCATGAGTGCGAGCAGAAAGGCGGTCGCGCCGATGACGGTGACCGTCGAAATCGCCGCGTGGAAACGATCGAGGACGACGAACGGATCGTCCTCTGTCGGACGCGCCGTCGATCGGGCGGCGACGAGGGGCAGCCCGCCGGCTAGGTCAGATGCGAACCGACCCGCATCGGCGGGATTCCGCAAGGCGACGTTGATGGCGTCGATGGCGTCGGCGGCGCTCGGATCGTGCGGAGCGCCAGTGAGCGTAATCAGATCCGGCAAATGCATGCGCACCTCGAGCCGCTGCGCCGTGAAGCGCAAGGGGTCGGGTGTCGGCTCGTAAATGCCGGCGATGCGGAAGGTGGTCGTGCGGCGCCCATCCGGATCGGCGGCCAGCGTCACCAGCTCGCCAACCGCGAGGTGCGCCTGGGCGGCGAGTTGACGCGACACGAGGATATCGGGGGCGGCCGCAAGCACGCCGGCCAGCGCGGCGGCAACGAGAGGAGTCACTGCCGGATTATGGCATGCCCGCTGCATTGCTCTCGGGGAGCTCATGCGGTGCGGCGGGTACGCTCCGATTGAGGAGTACGCCCTCATTGGCGATGGCCGGACGGCGGCGCTTGTCGCGCGCGATGGCGCCATCGACTGGCTGTGCTTGCCGAACCTGGATTCGCCGAGCGTCTTCGCCGCACTGCTCGATGTCACTCGAGGCGGATCGTTTGTGGTCCAGCCGGCGATCCCGTTCTCGGCGACGCGCCGCTACCTGCCCGATACGAACGTCCTCGAGACGACGTTCACCACCGACCGGGGTGTCGTCCGGCTCGTCGACGCGTTGACCCTGCCTGACGATCACCTGGAACCGCTGCGGGAGCTGACCCGGTCGATCGAAGGGGTCCACGGATCGGTGCCGATGCGGTGGCGCTGCGCGCCCCGATTCAACTACGGCGCAACCGCGCCAACGTGGGAGTCGCGAGGCGGCGTTCCGGTCGCCATCTGCGGCGCCGAGGCGCTGGCCCTCTCGATGTGGAACGCCGGTGCCGTCGCCGAGGAAGCCGACGCCGTGGCCGCAACCTTCGAGAGCATCCCCGGCGCGCGCACGCTGCTCGTGCTGTCGGCCGCGCTCGCCGAACCGCTCGTGCTGCCGGCGCGACCGGCAGTCGAATCGCGCCTCGTCTCCACGATCCGGTTCTGGGAGTCGTGGAGCCGCGCCAGGCCTTACGACGGTCCGTGGCGAGACCTGGTGCACCGCAGCGCGCTCGTCCTCAAGCTGTTGATTTTTCACCCCTCCGGCGCTTCGGCCGCGGCACCGACGACCTCGCTGCCGGAGGAAATCGGCGGGGAGCGCAACTGGGACTATCGGTTCTGCTGGATCCGCGACGCCAACTTCGTCATCGATGCCCTGCTCGAGCTCGGATGCTACGACGAAGCGCGGTCGCTGTTCTGGTGGTTCATGCAGGCGACCGCCTTGACGGAGCCGAACCTGCACGTCCTCTATCGGCTGGACGGCGCGCTTGGAAGCCCGGAGCGCGATCTACCGCTCGAGGGCTACCGCGGATCGCGGCCCGTTCGGATCGGCAACGGCGCCATTGAACAGATGCAGCTCGACATCTACGGAGCCTTGTTGGAAACGGCGTGGCTGTACAGCGAGGCTCATCATTCGCTCGATCGCGATACCGGCACCGTGCTGGCCCGCGTGGTGGATCGCGTCTGCGCGATCTGGCGCTTGCCGGATTCCGGCATCTGGGAAGTGCGAAATGGGCCGTTTCAGTTCACCCACTCGAAGGCCATGTGCTGGGCGGCGCTCGACCGGGCGATTCGTCTCGCCGAACGCCACGAGCTGCCGTCGCGGCATCTCGATCGCTGGCGCCGCGAACGCGCAGCGATCGTCGCCTTCATCGAGGAGCGCTGCTGGTCCGACTCGCTCGGCAGCTATACGCGGATGGCCGGCAGCAGCGACGTCGACGCCAGCCTCCTGATGCTGGCGACGATCCGCTACGGCGACCATCACGGTCGCGTCGCCAGCACCATCGAGGCCGTCAATCGGCTGCTCCGGGAGGGAGACTGTGTGTATCGGTACCGTGCCGACGACGGGGTGCTCGGCCGGGAAGGCTGTTTTCTGAACTGCTCCTTCTGGCTGGTCAGCGCGTTCGCGCGCACCGGGCGACTCGATGACGCGATCGCGCTGATGAACCGCCTGGCCGAACGCGCGAACGACGTCGGGTTGTACGCCGAAGAGATCGATCCGGCGAGCGGCGCCTTTCTCGGAAATTTCCCGCAGGCGCTCGTGCATCTGGGACTCATCGAGTCGGCGATGGCGATCGCCGATCGAACATGACGACGATCTGGTCCTCGTTTGTCGGCGGCTTTCTCGGGACGCTCGTCCTCACCACGATGGTCCGGGGTGCGGCCGAACTGGGACTGACGCGGATGGATCTTCCGTTCCTGCTCGGGACGACGGTGACCGACAACCGGCGCAAAGCGAAAGTCATCGGGCATCTGTTCCACTTCATGCTGGGAATCGGCTTTGCGCTGATGTACGGCGCGTTGTTCGCCATCCTCGGCTGGAGCACGTGGTGGCTCGGGAGCTTGATCGCGATCGCTCAGGCGCTCTTTACATCGACGGTGCTCGTCAACGAGCTGCTGCCGATCGTGCACCCGCGGATCGGCAGCCCTGAAACGGCCGCCAACGAGATCGCGTTGATCGAACCGCCTGGCTTTCTCATGCTGAACTACGGTCGTAATACTTTCCTGATCTCCCTGGTCGCCCATATCGCCTACGGCGCAATCGTCGGCGCGGTCGTGCGCGTGTGAGACCGGCGCCAGGCGGCTCTGGCACCCGGATGCCCGGCGCCAGTATCATGCGTGGATGCTCCGCCGCCGAACGTCCGGGTCCGTCGTGTGCCCCTCCTGCGGATCGCTCGTCGGGGTTCGTGACGACCGGTGCTACACCTGCGGGCGCGCCAATCCCGGGCTCTGGGGGTTCGGGCCGATGTTGCGCCAGCTCGGCGCGGATCTCGGGTTCGTGCCGATTGTCATCGGCGGGTCGGCGACGCTGTACGTCCTGACCTTGCTGATGTCAGGCAACGAACTGCAGCCCTTCAGCGGCGGCCTGAACATTCTGTCGCCGAGCGCGCGCGCTCTGCTGCTCTTCGGGATGAGCGGCGCGTATCCGGTCTTCGGCCTCGGGGCCTGGTGGACGGTCCTGAGCGCCAGCTGGCTGCACGGCAACCTGCTGCACATCCTCTTCAACATGATGTGGGTGCGCGATCTGGGTCCGGCGACGGCCGACGTGGTTGGCCCCTCCCGGACGGTCATCATCTACACCATCGCCGGTGTGTGCGGGTTCTTGTTGAGCTCGGTCGCCGGCTTGCTGCCCATTCCGATCCTGCACGGCGCCACCTTCACGATGGGTGCGTCGGCGTCCATCTTCGGGCTGCTTGGCGCCCTCGTGCACTACGGCCGCGTGAGCGGAAGCAGCTTTACGTACAGTACCGCGATGCGCTACGCAGTGATTCTGTTCGTGTTCGGGTTGATCATGCCGGGCGTCGACAATTACGCGCACGCGGGCGGATTTCTTGGCGGCTACGCGACGTCGGCGTTCTTCAACCCGCTGACGCGCGAACGCGGCGATCACCTCATCGGCGCGCTGGTCTGTCTCGCCGCGACGCTCTTCGCAATCCTCTTCTCCGTCGTGCACGGCCTCGGCCTTTTGTAGTTGGTACCTGCCTTGCGTTGACCGCCTGACGCAAGGGAGGCTGTTCCATGCGGAATGTGATCGTAAGCGTAATAGTGGGGCTGGCGGTGACGGCTGCGCCGGCGCTTGCGCAGGGCGCCAAGAAAGCGGCTGCCAAGAAGCCGATGTCCGATCGCACGTTCGTCGAGAAGGCTGCCGCAGGCGGCCTGGCCGAGGTGGAACTCGGCAAGCTGGCCGAGCAGAAGGGCACCAACGATCAGGTGAAGAGCTTCGGACGACGGATGGTCGAGGATCACAGCAAAGCGAACGACGAGCTGAAGACGTTGGCGCAGAGCAAGAACATCACACTCCCGGCCGACCTCGATACGCATGACCAGGCGCTAAAGGATCGGTTGTCGAAGCTCTCAGGGCCCGCCTTCGATCACGCGTACATGCAGGCGATGGTGTCGGATCACCGGAAGGACCTGAACGAGTTCCGCCGTGAATCAACTGCCGGGAAAGATGCCGACGTCAAAACGTTCGCATCGAAAACGTTACCGACCCTCGAGGATCACCTGAAGATGGCGCAGGACACGAGCCGCGCCGTCGGCACGTCGGGAACGACGTCGAAAGGGAACACACCGAAAAAGTAGGGCTCAGCGCGCCTTCTTCAGCTGCAGTTCTTCGTCGATGACTTTCTTGAACACGTCGAATGGCTGAGCGCCGCTGATCAGGCGTCCGTTGACGAAAAACGCCGGCGTGCCGTTGACGCCGGCTTCCTCACCGTCGTGCTGATCCGCGTCGACCAGGGCCCGGTACTTGTGCGAGTCGACGCAGCTGTTGAAGCGCGACGGGTCGAGCCCGAGTTCGACGGCATCCTGTTTCAGGTCGCTCTCGGACAGACGCGACTGTGTCGCGAACAGCCGATCATGATAAGGCCAGAACTTCCCCTGCTCCGCGGCGCAGGCCGACGC
>JBPYEE010000668.1:0-12504 GCA_051985095.1 Vicinamibacterales bacterium
GAACGGAGCCGGATTCGACGCGGTGGCGGAGGACGACGACGTCAGCGGTTCGGTAATCTGATACAGGGTCAGGTGGTTGTCTTCGACGACGATGTGGGCAAATGAAAACACCTTCGACTTGAACCGGGCGGTAATCTTCGGGCCGCTGCCCGCGCCGCTCAGAAAAGCCTTCATCGCGTCGTTTGTCAGGCTCGTGTCGAGGAACGAGCTCGAACCGTTGACGAAGTCGTACGAGATCCCGTTGACGACCTCAGTCGTGGTGCCCGTGGCGGCGTCATCCTGGTCGATCGAGGTGCCATTACCTCGCGGATTCTGAAGGTCATCGTCGAAATCGCGGTTGCCGCCGGCGCCTTCCACGAAGTAGAGCACTCCGTCGGGCACCGTGCGGTCCAGACCATCGAAGGTCTCATCCACGGCAACATGCGGCACGCCGGGCTGCGGCGGCTCGGTCACCGCCGGCAACGCGCGCAGTGGCCGCGTGCGCTGGTAATTGTGCTCGTGACCGTTAAACACCATGTTGACGCCGTGGTCCTGGAGGATCTGCGCGGTCGTGCGCATTTGATCGTTGCTGATGGTGGCATTCCCGCTCGAGAAGCTGGGCTGGTGAAAAACGACAACCTTCCAGGGCTGGTGGCTCGCGTCGAGATCGTTGATGACCCAGGTCCGCAGGGATGACGGATATGGAGAAAACGGAAAGTCCGGTGCGGTTCCGGGCGGCCCGCCCGGCAGCAGATTGTTGAAGAGGTGGGGGTTCGCGTCGAGAAACAGGAAATGGGCGTTGCCATAGTCGAATGAATAGTTGCCCTGGTGATCGATTTGGCGTTTCGCGCCCTGGCCGCCATCGACGTCCGTGCTCGACCGAAGAGCCTCGATCGCCGCGGGCGACGTGTAGGTCGCAGCCCCCAGGGAAAACAGGAAGTTGGTCGGCGTGCTGGCGTCGCCGTCGAAGTGGTTCTGGATGTCGACGCCGGCGGGACCGTTCTGCGGGAAGCAGTAGTTGTTGAAGTACGCGAGCGCGTCGCCGCCGCCCAGGCCGCCGCCGAACGGTCCGGGGCCCGAGAAGCCTGGCGTGGTCGCCCCGGTATCGGCCAGCAGATTCACCGTGGCGCCGGTACTGCCGACATCGTGGTTGCCCGCCACGATGTAGAGCGGCCGGCTGCGGATGAACGGCGCACCGGTTTCGTTGGAGGCGACGTCATTGTTCCAGTCGCGCATCCAGACATCCCGATAATTGCTGTCGGCGCCGGCGACGTAGACGTTGTCGCCGGTATTCAGCGCGAGATCGCCTCGCGGTAACGACGGCTGGCCCGGCAGGACGAGTGACGAGGCGTTCCACATCGTGTTGATAATCCGCGCCTCGTAGTCGGAGACGAGCGGAGGATTCGTCGCCGGAATGCCCGGATAGTAGCCCTCGTCCCCCATCACCTGAAACACGAATCGGTTGCCGGTCTTGCGGGTATGAAACGACGCGACGAATCCGTCTGACGGCAAACCCGGCCCGGTGACCTTGTAGATGTAGGTTTCGTCGTATTTGAGGTCGCGAAGAACAGCGGTGTAGTTCGAGTGCGCGCCGTAGCGAAACGGCAGACTGAGCGTCGCGAATTGGGGATCGGCGGTGAGATAGTTGTCGACGACACGAGCCGCGACCGGCGCTGACTGCAGATCCCCGACGGAGGGGCCGTAGGAGACGGCGTACGCCCCCGTTACCGGCGTTGCCTCGTCGGTCTGCCAGGCGACTATCGTTTGATCGCTCGGTCCGAACGGGCCGTTGTCGCCCGGCTGGATGTACGGCAGGAAGGTCACATGTTGTGCGGCTGCCGAACTGACTGCACCGATGACGATCAATGCGGCGGTGACGAGGGTCAAGCGCGGTCGCAGGCGCGAAGGCATCGGCGGCTCCTCGATCGCGGCAACGTGTCGCGATCCGCGCCGAATCATTTCAGCTCGCCGTCACGACCGAATGAATTACCGGTGACGAGCGCGTGAACTTCTAGGGTCGGCCGTCTGGATCGACGACCCCGTCGATCCCGCGATGGAGGAACGCGCCACCCCGGGTCTCGCACAGAAACCGTTCCTGGACGAGCGCCGCCAGAAGCGCCTGACAGATGACCGCGTCCAGATGCCACAGCCGGCTCGCCTGGCGAGGCGTCAGCACCAGACCTGGCATCTCGAGGTACTCCTGCTTCGCCCGGCACACCAAGTCGCCGGACAATGGGGTCACCGGTGACGCTGGAGCGGGGTGTGGGTCCTGGGCTCCACGCTGCCTCTTCGCCGGCTGTTGCCGGCCAGACGGCTGTGAAACAGTCCGGTTCGCCGTGCGCCGCGTCAACGACGGGCGGCCGGGCAGGCCGAAAAAAACGCCATCCGACATGTGCCCCTCTCTTTCCACGCTTACGGCACGGACCACGTCAGGTCTCTGTAGCTCGACAGCACGCGATCGCTTCGCAACACGTCCAGGGTGCGGGTCAGGCTGTCCACGATTCGCGGATGCCCGAAGTCGGCCGGATGGACCGCGACGCGGACCACGCCGCATCCGACCAACAGCCGGCGGGTGGTGGCCGCCGCCGCGACCGACAGCACTCGACGGCTCCAGGTCCGGCTGGACCACGTCACGACTGGCGCGGCGGCTGTTCGATCGTCGATCGTGTCGAACAAATGAAAGTGGTTCTCCGTGTAGCGCACGTGCAGGTGCTTCAAGGCGATGCGCAGTTCGTCGTTGAACAGCCAGGCCGGTGCGACGAATCCGCTCGGCGCCTCGCCGAGGCACCGCCGAAAACTGAGAATGCCGTCGTGAATGCGCGCGTGCAGCCGATGCCCGCGGAGCCGCAGGAATTCGGCTTCGCCCGATGTCAGGACCGTCGCGGCAAGCCGTTTTGTCACCGTGAGCGGAGTGGATCGGCCGCCCGAATCGGTTTGCTCATCGTGAAAGTAGCCGTGCAGGAACCAGTGCACCTCAAACGTGCGCCGCCGACGGCACCAGCTGATGAAGTCGGCCGACTCATGCGCTGGAGCGCGGCCATGGAAGTTCGGGACGAGGAGGTAGGTAACCGGCGAGATCCCGAGCGCCGCAAACAGCTGTTCGGCCCGTTCGAGGCCACCGCCATGCGCCGGCGTCACGTCATGCAGTGCGACCAACAGCTGCCGCGCCATGACCATCCACCATCGACTCGTACAGGGCCATCTGCCGGGCGATGGCGTCATCCCAGGTGCCGTATGTCGCGGCGAGGCGCTTCCCCCGTTCGCGGACGAAATCATGACCCGCGTCGATCGCGGCCTGCACACGATCGAGGAAGATGGTCGCGTCGCCGGCATAGAACTGCAGCGGGGACTGGACCTCCGCGAGCAGCTCGTGCGTGCCCCCTTCATCGGGCCCGACCACGAGCAGGCCAGCCGCCATCGCTTCGAGTGCTGCCAGCCCGAATGTTTCAAACCGGCCCGGCGCCAGCAGCACGTCGTGACCGGCGTAGATCGTCCGCATCACCGCGCGGTCGGCCACAAAGCCGAGATACCTGAATCGTGGATGGGCAACCGATGCGACCTCGCGGTGATACCGGCCACTCCCGACAACGGTGACGCGAACATCGGTGCGACGCAGCAGCGACGGCAGTACCTGCAGAATCAGCCTGAATTCCTTGTCCTCGTCGAGCCGCCCTACATACAGCAGACGCGTCAGACGATGGCGAGTCGCCGCCCGCCGCCGCATGTTCAAGAACTCGGGATGGACGCCGAGGCCGACCTTGTGAACCCGGCCAATTCCAGCGGCCGTCAAACGCCGGTGCATCCACTCGGACGCCACAAGAATCGCATCGAATCCTGACTGCCGGCGCACCAGCGCGCGCTCCATCCAACGCGCGACCGCGCGAACGCGCGATCCGAGGTAGGTCCGAATCGGATCGGAGTGCACAAATGCTGTGACGAACCCTCTGACGACGCCCTGGCGCCGGAGTCTCAACGCGTACGGCCCGCTGAACCAGGGATCGTTGGCTTCGAGGATGTCGGGGCGAAGCTGCGCAAGCGTGGCGCGGACTGCCGGGTAATCGATCAGCAGGCGATAGCGATCGGGATCGCGCGCCAAGGGCACCCCGAACACCTGGACGTGCACGACGGCCGGCGACAGGCTCGTGGCGCTGTACCGCGGTCCAGGTGAGATGAGCACGTAACGGTGTCGCGACTGACGGCGAAACCAGTCGATCCGGGCGCGATGGTAGGTGCGGATGCCACCACCCTTCTCGCAGTAGAAGGGCGACAAATCGCAGACCGTCATCGCTGTGACCTCGCCATCGCCGTCCGCGCGCGCCAGAGATCGTCACGAAGCGACGCCGCGCCCGGGCCGCCGAGCAACAGTCGATGGCGCCGGGCCAGCAGCTCCCCGGAACTCGGAACGCTCGACGCGCCGATTGAAACCGCGACTCCGCTCGCGATCGCCCGGGTGCCAGCCGGATGGTGCACGATGAACTCGACCATGTCCGCCGCGACCGGGACTACCGGCACAACGATCGTGACGGTCACCCACAGGGGCTCGACTGCGTGGACGGCGTGGACGAGGGCCCCGTACACGCCGACCAGCCGAATGCGCAGCACGGCTTCGACCAGCTGCACCCGTCTCGCGGTGAGGATCCCCGACTCCGCGTTGGCGCCGAAGAAGAGAGCGCCGCGTACGGTCGCACTACGCATCACCGCCGTCCAATCCCACGCTCGGCAAGCTCGACGCCGGATGCCGGATAAGATCGATCGCCCGGCTCACCGTCACGCCGACTGTTCTCCCGCGGTGGCCAACAAGGCGGTTGCCGCGACATCGGTTGGTGCTGATGTGATGGCAATCGTTGACGCCCGGCCGTTCACCTCGGACACGTCCACGGCGGTATCCCACGAGCGATCGAGCGCGCCACGCCGCCCCCCCAAGCCCATTTTGCGGCGGAGGACGAGGTGGCCGATTAACACCCGGCAGGAGTCGATGAAGTCTCGTGTGGTGCGCGTGACGAACGCCGGTTTGCGCGTCCACCAGTCGCCGATGGGCTCCCACTGCTCGTGGGGCGGCCGCATCACGCGTGGCACTGCTTCGACGGGGGCAGACGCGTCGAAGCCACGCCGCCGGAGCCAGGACGGCACCTTCATCCGCGCCCGATCGCGCCACGCGGTCAGGCGAGTCAGGCGCCGTCGTGACGCGGGCTCGTCGAGGTCCGCGCGATCGGCACGCGGTCGGAAGGACATCCGGCGGCCCAGCGGGCAATCTCGCATCGGCATCTCGCAGCGTCACCCACCACGATATAGTGGTCAGACGACGACATCGTGACGCCAAGGTGACGGACGATTAACGAAGCGGCTGGAACGTCGGCGCCGCCAGATCACCAACAGACGCCGACGTCGGTCCGGACACAGGCGTCCTGAGAGAGCTCATTCAGCATGAAGCCGGCGACGTCCGCCCGGGAAATGCGCACCGTCCAGAGAAAGCTGGCGAGGCGGTGACCGTGGTGATAGGTGGCGCGCCTGAGCCGCTCGTGAGAGCGCCCGCCGGACGATCACCCATTCGACGCCGCTTCGCGCGATCACGCGCTCTTGCCGTGTTTGTCCCAGAAGCGGAAGGGCAGAATCAACGGAATCACGAAGCCGGTGTAGCAGAGGCCCATGCGTCCCACACTGTCGCCAAGCCGAGCGACGTTTGGCAGACGAATCGTGCCCGCCGTAGGCCTCCATCGCACGCAGGAGGTTGGGAGTGCCCTGCGACAGAGTGCGCGTCGGCCGCCAGAAGCGTCGGTGCCCGAGAGCCGAGATGACGGCATCGTGGCCCTCCACGGGCGTGCACGGCGGGATAGTCGAGGACATCGCCGCGAATGACCCGCAGCGGGGGATGTTCGAGGTGAAGCCTGGACGGGGATTCGGGCCAGCGCAGTGACCGTGTGACCGCGCTCCAACGGCTGCGTTCACGAGCGGCCGTTTTGTTCCACCCGTCGCCGACGATCAGGGCGCGCACGGGCCGTGGCCCGACGCCCGGGATCGAACTCGATGCGTGCGCGGGTGACCGAGGGGCTCGAAACGCGGCGCGTGAGATCGCGATCGCGTCCGCGCAGCAGGCGTACGCGATCGGAAAAGGAAGGCGGACCACATCTGATTGTCAGCTCTGTGCATCCAGCCTGTTGACGATATCTTCACGGACCTGACTCGGGGTGCCCTTTGGCACCTCGAAGGTCACCAGGCCGTGGCCCCTGTGGCGGACTGTGACACGCCAGCCCCCCAGCTCTTCGTGAACCGCAACGACCTCACACGCGAAACCGCGATGCGTGATGAGGTCGCGGACGATGCGGGTAAGTGTCGTGACGTCCACGTAAGCACAGCATACGTCAACGCGGTGAATGCGCTGTAACGGATCATCTCGCACGAATCCCTTGACGAACCCGAGCGCCGTCTCGGCCATCTCACGCCATCCCTCTCGATCGTCAGCGCCTGACCGCGTTTTGAATTCGCCACGATCTTCGAGGCGGCGCGCTATTCTTATGGTCCTGGGCACTCACGGGAGCAACCGATGTCGATCCACACCGTTGCCGAACTGAACGCTATGCGCCGCGCCGGACGCGTGGTGCGGCGAATGATCGAGGCGATGCGACACCATGTCGCGCCGGGCGTGACAACAGCCCATCTGGACGCGGTCGGGGCGCGCGTCATGCACCAGTACGGCGCGCGGGGGGCGCCGGCGCTGGTCTACAAGTTTCCCGGCACCAGCTGTATCAGCGTCAACGACGAAGCGGTGCATGGTGTCCCGAGCGGACGGCCCCTGGAGAAGGGCGACGTCGTCAAGCTCGACGTGACGATTGAAAAGGACGGCTTCATGGCGGATGCCGCCGTCACGGTGCCGGTCGGTGACGTCCCGGAGGAGACCGCGCGACTCATCGCCACGGCTGAACGCGCGTTCAGGCTGGCCAGTCAGGTGGCGCGGGCGGGAGTGTGCGTCCGTGAGATTGGTCGCGTGATCGAGCGCGAAGTCCACCGCGCCGGTTTTTCAGTCATCCGAGACCTGGGCGGGCACGGGATCGGCCGGACAATCCATGAGGAACCGCGCGTGCCCAATTACGCCGACCCGTTTGTTCGCGACATCCTCACGGAAGGTCTCGTCATCACGATCGAGCCGATCATCGCGGCCGGGTCCGGCCAGGTGGTCACCGCTGCCGACGGCTGGACGGTGCGAACGGCTGACGGGAGCCCCGCCGCGCACTATGAGCACACATTGGTCATTACGAAGGGCGATCCGCTGCTCCTGACCGCCGCCTAGAAGGCCCGTGAGCCGATTGCCAGAGGCACCGGCGCGTGGAGGGGCGGCCGCCGGGGCGAGTGACTTTCACTCACCCCGGTATCGCCTCGGATAGATAGGTTCGTAGCCGGTCGACGAACCCGCGGCAAAAACCTCCAGAATCCTCAGCGGCGCGCCAGGCGCCTCTCGTTCGACGCGAACCTGCACCTGATCGATATTGCGCTTCCTCATCGCCGGCGTCGTCATGAAGCTGGTGTAGACGGTTTTTCGATCCGCGCTCCTGACGGTGACAAACGACGAGGTCTCTTTCGTGAAGACATATGTGCCGGCCGGCAGTGCTTTCCTCGGTACCTGGACCGGTCCGCTGAAGCTGAGGAACAACTCGCCAGGGCCTCCGTCGGTCGGCTGATTCGCGTTCACCGAGACGTCCGCGTTGAATCGTTCGGGGTGCGCCACCGTCGCGCTCGTGCCACGAACAAGCGGCGTGATCGCGAGACACGTCGCTGCAACCAATGAGAGAAAGCCGATGGATTTCATAACGCACCTGCTTTCACCTCGGCGGACAGGTTGTCTTCAATGTACCCAAAGCACATTCCCCGTACCGGTAGCTCCGACTCCCAGCGCGGACACCGACGGGACCTGACGCACAGAGTCGTGACGGCGAACCTGACGTGGCGCTTCAGCTCGGGGCCTCGTCCATCACCGGATGTCGTGATGCTGACAACCGCCTGCGAGCGCGCAACTCATGGGGACCACCGCCGCGAACATCGACAGGGCCTCAGCCGTGTTCGACATGGATCGCCGGTTCCGAGACATGAGAGGTGTCTCGCATCTGAGCCTTAACGGAGGACGCTCGCCGCGTGTCGCGCCCAACAGATCGCGATGATCCGTTCGGACCCACGAATGCCAGAGCATCAATCGCCGCGCTCGCAGCTGGACGTCGCCGACCCTGGCGACGCAGACGAGTTCGAGGAAACCGGCCGTCCAGAAATGGGGACCGTGAACGGTCCTTCCAGATCAGACCGTCTGCAGACGTCGAATGTGAGCAAGGCGAGAATTGCCCGCGTCTTCTATCTGCTCCACTTCGTGATGATGTCGCTCGCGCTCGTCGTCGGGGGGCGCCGCCTTGCCGTTTGCAACCACGGAAGTGGCCGTCTTGCGGCTGCTGCTACGTCGTCATTTGACTGCTTTTCTACGGCTGTTCAAGCCGGTGAACCGGAGGCTCTCTGCGGTCGCGGCGCTCGTCACCTTCACAGGGCGTCTGCCGAGCGCTGTCAGCGCGTTGCATGAGGCCCTGGCCGCTCTGAACTCCCGGCTCTCCTTCGGCGGACTGCGTGCTCATCGGCGACCTGATTATCCGGCGGACCCTCCTGCCCCGAGTGCTAGGCAGGGCGGTTGGCGGATCGTCCTGGACGACGATTCTCGAACAGCCGCTGGCGCGGTCGGTGTCTGCGTATAATTTTCGGCCCCGGGATCTTCGCGGGGGGCGCAAGAGACGGTCTGGGTCCTCGTGGTCGGCGCGAACCTGCCCGCGCTGACGGTCGCGCCGCCGCCGAGCGGTCGCGGTATCATCGGTCGAGCGTCATGCCGATCCGGAGCCGAAGCGCGCGCTGGTCGACGCTGCTCGCCCTGTTCGTCATCGTCATCACGGCGGCGACCGCGTTCGCGCAGTTCGGGTTCAACGGCTTCCGGGGTTCGTACCGTCCGTTGCCGAACATTCCCTACGATGGCCGCTTCACGTTCGTGCGCGTCCGCTACGATCCCGCCCCGGGCGGCTTCTGGCCCGGTCGGCGGCCGTCCTGGATCCATGGCTATCCGCTCGCCGAGGAGAACCTCATGAAGATCATGAACGAGGTGAGCTTCCTCGGTGCGCACGACGAGATCAACACCGTCACGTTCGACGATCCTGAACTCTTCAAGTATCCGATTGCCTACATCATCGAGGTCGGCTGGTGGACCGTCACCGACCGCGAGGCCGCGGGTCTGCGCGCCTTTCTGCAGAAGGGCGGATTTCTGTTTGTGGACGACTTCAAACCACCCGGCTGGCGCGGACTGTCCGGCGGCGGCTGGGAGCCGTTTGCGGAAACGATGCGGCGCGTGCTGCCGGACGTGCAGTTTCTCGACATGGTACCGAGCGATCCGGTGTTCCATACTTTCTTTGAGATCAAGGACCTCGACCACTTCCCCCAGGCGTACGTGTCTGGCGACCCGGTGTTCAAGGGCGTCTTCGAAGACAACGATCGACGCAAACGCCTCATGGCCATCATCAATTACAACACCGATGTCTCGCAGTTCTGGGAATGGTCGGGCCGTGGTCTGCGCCCGTTCGATCAGACGAACGAGGCGTACAAACTCGGCGTCAACTATCTGATCTACGGCCTCACCCACTAGACCCGTCGCGCCATCAATAATGGAAACGGTAGCGCAGCTCCGCGTAGACCTCGCGCGGGTTGTTGAAGTGCATCCCGCCAAACGTCAGGCTGTTGTCGATGAGCAGATGACTGTCGGCGACATTGAGCGCCGTCAGGGCGACCGACAGCTTCGGGCTCAACGATCTCCCGACCGAGAGATTCACGGTCGTGTGGCCGGGCAGATGGGCGGGCCCGCCGTTATCGGTGAAGCCGGAGCCATAAAAGATGTTCGCCGCCGCGAACACGCCCCGCGGCAATCGCGCGTCGAAGCCGGCGCTCAGGGTGTTGCGCTGATCGTGGTCGAGCGGAAAGTACCCGCCGCCGGTCGAGAAATCGGTCAGACCGCCGCTGATCGATCCGCGACCCTGAGCGGTCTGGTACGCGTACGCGAGGTGGAACTCCCCGAGCGTCCAGGTCCGCGGCGACCGCAGCGTGACCTCTGTGCCGCGGATGAGCGCCCCATCAATCGTGATCGGAAAGAACACGTTCGAGTTGCCGACGGGGTTGTGATCGAAGAAGTTGGCCGCGGTCGTCTGAAAGTGATCCGCGTCGGCCGTCCAGCCGTGGAGCGGGACCGTCACACCCACTTGATACTCTTCGTCGCGTTCGCCGCGCAGGGGAATGAACCCGAGGTTCTGCGCCGTGACGAACGCGAGCAGCGGACCAGAGGCAGTGATGAGCGGCGGCCCCTGATAAAAGCGTCCGTAGAATCCACGCACGATCCAGTTGAGTGACGGAATCTGCAGTGACGCCCCGACCCGCGGGCTGGTGGCATCTTCGGTAACGCCGCCCGAGAAGTGCGTCTGGCGCACCCCGCCGGTGAGCGTCAGCCACGATGTGGCCGCGAACTTGTCCTGGATGAAGATGGCGGCCAGACTCCCCGTCGGCTGTTCGCGTTGAGAGAGATTCGGATTGCTGCCGTCGTTGAACGTCAGCGCGAACAGCTGGTCGTCACTCTGGTGAAAGCCGTAGAACCCGACCTCAACGTGGTTCCGCATGATGTCGGCGCCAGCGGTCGCCTGGGCGCCGGCGTACTGCGACCGCCGCTGGTCGACGGTCACAATCGGATCATTGGGCCCGCCCTCGAAGTTTGCGGAGTTGTAGTGATAGAACGGCGAGACGGTGAGCAGCAGGCCCGAGGGGAAGCTGCGCACCCACGAAGCGTTCAGGAAGCCATCCGACTCGCGCTCGATGTCGTCGATGCCCGCCGCCTGGTCGTCCGGGCCGTTCGGGATTTGATAGCTGTCGTGGCGGACCGACGTCACCACGCGGAGCTGATTCGCCGGACTAAGGTTGAAGATCAGCGACGAAAACCCGCTGCCGCCGGCTTCGTTGTCGTGGATGACGTCGGCGACTGGCGTGCCCAGGCCCAGGTCGCTCCGATTGGCGGCGCCGCTGACGAAATACGCAAACCGCTGCGTATGTCCCCCGACGCTGATCTGATCGTTCGTCTGGTAGAAATTCCCGGCGCTCACGACGAGTTCCGCATCGTTATTGCGTTCAAATCCGCTGCGCGGCACCACGTTGAACACGCCGTAGGTTCGATCGCCGTACTCCGCGTCGTAGCTCCCGCGATGGACCTCGAGCACATCGATGTCTTTGGGATCGAACTGGGGTCCGACGTTGCTGGCGATGTTGCTGTTCGGCACCGGCACACCATCGATCAACCAGCTCACCTGATGGCCGCCGCGCATGTGCAGCTGGTCGTGGGTGACGTAGGTACCCGGCACGTAGGCGGTGATGGCTTCGAGCCCGTTGGTGCGATCCGCGCCCGGCGTGGCCTGAATGTCCTGGCGGCTCACCAGCGTGGTCGGGGTCACTGAACCCGTCTGAACCTCTGCCGCGTTCCCAGCGACCGTCACGTTTTCGCGCACACCGCCCACTTCGAGCTGCACGTGAAGCTCCGGCGCGGTATCTGAGACGACCGTGATCGGCTGCTCCACGGTGGTGAATCCTGCGGATGCGACCGTCAACGTGTAGTCGCCAACCGGCACGGCGGTGATCTGGAACGCGCCGTCGGCATTGGTGGTCGTGGTTTGGGTCCAGTCCATCTGGCGCGCCTTGACCGTGACGTCGGCGCCGGCGACCGGACGATGCTGCGCATCGTGGACGATGCCCTTTACGGTTGAAAAGATCGCGGCGTGAGCGGGGCACGCCCCGATCACGACGACGATGATCAGCGAAACGATGATGCTGCGCACGCGCGTCCCCTTTCCTGGAGCGTCTTTGAGCGCCGTTCACGAATCAACGAGCGCATACCTGAAAGCCTTCCGAGCCGGAGGGTCCCGCGAACGGACCTCACCCGGCGCATCGACCGACTGAAGTGGTCGCTGGAACGGTCAGGCGCGGGGCGGGGGCGGGTCGGGTGGCGCGGGCCGGATCGGACGCATCGAGACGGCGGTCCAGATCTCCCGGCGATCTGAGGCGAGCACGATTGAGTACGTCGACGCAGGAACGGGGCCGGTCAGACCAAACGTGGAACTCAGCACGAGACCGGGCCGCTCACCGAGCGCGCGCATGACGCAGACCTTCGACCCGGTCGTGCTCTTGTGGTGCATGGGGCACGTCGCGTCGCCGCCGTGGCCACACGTGCATTCAACGGCATTCGCGTCCGGCGCGCCGAGCGCTATCGCCACCGGACCGAGCGTGCCTGCCACCAGCTGGCAGCAGAGCCAGACCGCGGCAACCCGAGCGAGGACGCGGCGCGCGCGCGTCATATCCAGAGGCACCATAGCGTCCGGACCGGAGGCTTGTCAAACATCCGCCGTCAGCAGGTCGACCAACGCCCGGCGCGGCGCCCAGCCCGGGTCGGCGAAGCGAACCGACGCCGGATCGCGATCGAGCAGCGTG
>JBPYEE010000669.1:0-8879 GCA_051985095.1 Vicinamibacterales bacterium
ATACCAGTCGACCCTCGCCCTCGTCAAAGGCGAGACCGGGCTTGGCAAGCAGCTGGCGGTGACGCAGACGCCGACCTTCTTCATCAACGGCGTCAAGCTCGAAGGGATGATGGCGCCCCAGTACTTCCAGCAGGCCATCGAGTACGAGCTGGCGCACGCCAAGTGAAGTGACCATCGCCCTTGGCACCCGCGACCTGACCAAGGACTACGCGATCGGCTTCTGGCGCAAGCGCCCGTATCGCGCGCTCGATCGACTCTCGCTCGAAGTTCCGCCCGGTCAGATTTTTGGCTTCCTCGGCCCCAACGGCGCCGGCAAGACGACCACGCTGAAGCTGCTGATGCAGCTCGTCTATGCCACCGCCGGCGACGCCGAGCTGCTCGGGCGGCCCCTCGGCGATCTCGCCGCGAAGCGACGGATCGGGTACCTGCCGGAGAACCCCTATTTCTACGACTACCTCACGGCCGAAGAGCTCCTGGTGCACTTCGCGCGTCTCTTCGGGTACTCGGCGGCCGACTCACGGAGGCGGAGCACCCGGCTGCTCGACGAAGTCGGCATTGGCGCCGAGCGGCGGCTGCAGCTTCGGAAGTTCTCGAAGGGGATGCTCCAGCGCGTCGGCATCGCGCAGGCGCTCGTCAATGATCCCGAGCTGGTGATTTTCGACGAGCCCATGTCGGGACTCGATCCGCTTGGCCGCCGCGACGTGCGTTCGCTCATGTTGCGGCTGCGCGATCGCGGCTGCACCGTCTTCTTCAGCTCGCATGTCCTGAGCGATGCCGAGGCGCTCTGCCATCAGGTCGCCATTCTCGCCAGGGGGCGGCTCGTCGCAACGGGGCGGCTGTCGGACATGCTCGCGTTTCGCGCCCGCGGTTGGGAGCTCGTGATCGCTGGCGCCTCGGAAACGCTGATCCGCTCGCTGCAGCCGCGCATCCGGCGCGCGATCGCGATCAGCGAAGGGCGCTACACGATCGAGCTGCCGCTCGATCCACCGCCCGAGGCGCTGCTGTCCGCACTGACGGCGGCGGGTGCTCAACTGGTGTCGCTCAACCCGATCCGGGAGACGCTCGAGGACTTCTTCGTCGAGCAGGTGACGGCGCCCGACCTGATGCGCCTCGACCGCGGGCTGGCATCATGAGCGCGATCGCCACAATCGCCGTCAACGGGTTCCGCGAGTCGGTCCGCGACAAGGTGATGTACAACCTTGTGCTGTTTGCCGTTGTGTTGATCGGGGCCTCCTACCTGATCGGTCAGCTGACCGCGGGCCAGGACGTCAAGATCATCAAGGACCTGGGACTCGCGGCGACCTGGTTGTTCGGGCTCCTGATGGCCGTCTTCATCGGCATCGGCCTGGTCGCCAAGGAAGTCGAGCGCAAGAGCGTTTACAGCCTCCTGGCGAAGCCGATCCGCCGCTACCAGCTGGTCGTCGGCAAGTACGCCGGCCTGATGTTGACGCTCATCGTCAACATCACGATCATGGCCGCGTCGCTGTACGCGGTGCTTGCCTACATGCGCTGGGGTGTGGATCCGGCCATCGAGGCAGCCTGGGACGCACGCGCGCTCGACCCGGCGCTCCTCGAAGCGGTGGTCCTGATCCTTTTCGAGCTGATGCTCGTCACTGCGATTGCGCTCTGCTTCTCCACCTTCTCCACGCCGATTCTCGCCGCCGCGTTCACCGTCGGCCTGACGATCGCCGGTCACTACAGCGCCGATCTGCGCAATTTCGAGGATGTCGTCGAATCGCCGATGGCGCAGCGCCTCGCGCGCGGCGTCTACTGGGTGTTGCCGAACCTGGCCCAGTTCGATATCAAGGCACAGGTGGTCCATGGGCGCCACGTCTCGGCGGCATACATGGGACTTGCGGGGCTGTACGCGGCGCTCTACATCTCGATGCTGCTGGTGATTGCGATCGTGGTGTTCTCGCGGCGCGATTTCAAATGAAGGATGTCGTAAGCGCGGTCGCGATCGCGCTTGCGCTCCTGGCGGCTGCCGCGCGTGTTGACGCGGTGCGGGAGCGCGCGTTCCCTCCGGTGGCGTCCGACGAGGACACCGTGTACCTCACCTCGCCGACGACGGTACGGCGCCTCACCGGCGGCTTCAACGCGCTGGCCGCTGACCTGTACTGGATTCGGGCGATTCAGTACTACGGCGGCGCCAAGCGTCGCCTTGCCGGACAGGGGAGGGCGGCGATCGAGGCGCCGTCCGCCCTGGCCGACGGGTCGGATTACCGCCACCTTTACACCCTGCTCGACATCACGACCTCCCTGGACCCGTCCTTCGATATCGCGTATCGATTTGGCGCCGTCTTCCTGGCGGAGCCGTATCCGCTCGGCCCCGGTCGACCCGACCTGGCGATCAAGCTCCTGGAAAAGGGATTACGCCAACGACCCGATAAATGGCAGTACATGGAAGACATCGGGTTCGTCCATTACTGGTACGGCCGCGATTACCACGCGGCTGCCGCGGCGTTTGAACGGGCCAGCCAGATGCCCCGGGCCCCGGTGTGGCTGAAGCCGCTGGCGGCGACCACGCTGGCGCGCGGGGGCGATCGACGCACCTCGCGCGCGATGTGGCTGATGATCCTCCAGTCCGCCGACGTGGACTGGCTCCGCCAACAGGCGGAATGGCGCCTCAAACAAATCCGCGCGCTCGATGAGATTGATGCCCTCCAGTCGCGTCTCGACGAGTACGCGCGCCGCACGGGCGAGACGCCGCGCGACTGGACGCCGCTCCTTCATGCCGGCCTCCTGCGCCGCGAGCCGACCGATCCCGGCGGTGCGCCGTACGAGCTGACCGCCGATGGCCACGTCAGGTTGTCGGCGAGATCGACCCTGCTGCCGCTTCCGACACAGCAATGAGCGCCGATGGCCCGTCACTGCTGCTGGCGGGGGTGTTCGGGGCGGTCGTCGGCAGTTTTCTGAACGTCTGCATCTATCGGCTGCCGCGGCACCTTTCGATCGTGACGCCGCCGTCGGCGTGTCCGGCGTGCCACCGTCGGCTGTCCTGGTACGAAAACATTCCGGTCGTCGCCTATCTGGTACTCCGCGGCCGGTGTCGCACCTGCGGAGCACCACTCGGGTTGCGCTACCCGATCGTCGAGCTTGTCACGGCGGCGACTTTCGTAGCGGCAACGTGGTACTCGGGCACCGGCCTGCTGCTCATGTCGCGCCTGGTGCTCGGCTGCGCCCTGATCGTGCTGTTTGCGATTGACCTCGAGCACCATCTGCTGCCGAACGCGATCACCATCCCGGGAATCGTCATCGGCTTCGTGTTCAGCGCCCTGATGGGCCACTGGGCCGACGCCCTGCTGGGCATCCTGCTCGGCGGCGGCAGCCTGCTCGCCCTGTTCTACGCGTGGCTGTGGCTGCGCCACGAGGAGGCGCTCGGCATGGGCGACCCGAAAATGCTCGCCATGATCGGCGCGTTCCTCGGGTGGCGGATGACGCTCATGACGCTGATCGTCGGATCGCTGTCGGGATCTATCGTCGGCGTGGGACTGATCGCGAGCGGCCGAGGTCATCGCAAGTCGATGCTGCCGTTCGGCTGCTTTCTCGCAATCGGCGCGGCGGTCGCCGCGACGGCGGGTCCGGCAATCCTCGCCTGGTATCTCGGACTGTTATGACGCACCTGACGCCGACCGGGTATGCCTTCCTTGGGATGACCGGCCTCGTCGCCGCGCTCGTCTCGGTCATCGTGTTTGCGATGATGCGGTTCGCGATGGCGGCCCGGCAGGCTCGCCGCTCGCTCGGCAAGGAAACCCGGATCGAGACGACGCTCCTGTCGGCGGCGCTGCAGGACGCGGTGGCGAAGTTGAAGGCGCAGGAGCGCGCCACCGCGGCGCGCGCGGAAGCCTCCGAGCGCCTGAGCGGCGAGATCATCGCGAGCCTGACGGCCGGCCTCCTCGTGACCGGCCTCGATGGCGACATCCGGATCCTGAATCCGGCCGGCCGGCGCATGCTGGGCATTCCCGACGAGGCGTTGATCGGCGAGTGTCGGCGTCTGCTGGCGGGAACGCCGCTGATGCATGTGATCGAGGAGTGCCTCCGCACCGGCGTCTCCATTCTGCGCCGCGCGGTCACGCTGCCCCAGGTGCACCATTCCGTGTCGCACCTGGGCGTGAGCGTCTCTCCGTTGGTCGACGAGCAGGGGCCGGTTCATGGCGCGATCTGTCTCTTCACCGATCTCACCGCGGTCAAGAATCTGGAAGAGCAGCTGCGCCTGAAGAACAGCCTCGCCGAGTTGGGTGAATTGACCGCGGGGATCGCGCACGAATTCCGGAACGGCCTGGCGACGATTCACGGCTACAGCAAGCTGATCGATCTCAACCAGCTGCCCGAGGCGTATCGAGCCTACGTGGAAGGGATTCGATCGGAAGCGGATTCGCTCGGTCAGGTGGTGACCAACTTCCTGAACTTCGCGCGACCGGCCCAACTCACGCTATCCCGCGTGGCGTTGCAGGCGATCTGGACGCGCGCCGCCGAAGAGGTTCGATCCGAGGCGCGCGCGCTCGGCGGCGACGTCGAACTGCTCGGGCCCTTCGCCGTGGTGGAAGGCGACGAGGTGCTGTTGCGGCAGGCATTCAGCAACCTGTTGCGCAACGCCATGGAGGCCTGCGCCGGTGCCTCGATCCCCCCGCGCATCGTCGTGCAGTCGCAGATTGATGTGGCGCAACACCTGTCACAGGTCGTCGTCAATGACAACGGACCGGGCATTCCGGCGGAGTCGCGCGATCGCGTCTTCCGTCCCTTCGTGACGTCGAAGCGCAACGGCACCGGCCTCGGGCTCGCGCTGGTGCAAAAGATCGTTGTGTTCCACAACGGACGGATCTCGGTCGGCGCGTCGCCGGCAGGCGGGGCCGCGCTGCAGATCACGTTGCCGATTGTCGGCTCGTGACCGCAGAGGGACGCCGGATCGACCGACGTCGTGTTTCGAAGTTGCGCGTGACGGCACGGTTCGACGGTCTGATCTCGATGAGATCGACTGGAGCACCGCGATCGGGGCTCGATGAACGCGGGCGCGTTGTATCATCGCGATGGTGAGCGACGAATCGAGGGACGACTACGTCGTCTGTTCGGCCTGCGGCACGCGCATGAGGGCGACGCGGGAGCGATGCCTGCGATGCTTCGAACCGCTGAACACGACGGTGCCGCCGCCGGTCTGGCGGACGCTGACCGTCTCGGACCACACCGGGATCGTCGCGGGGACGATCGCCATGGCGGTGGTCATCGGGTTTGCGTGGCTCTTGTGGGCGACGAGCCCACCCGCGTGGGTGCGTGAGGCCGAGTCGGCCGCGACGAACCCGCCGCCGGCGTCCTCGGCCGCAGGCGTCGCCCAAGCGAGCGGCGCGTTGGCGGTGTCGTCACCCGCGCCGGCGCGACCGGCCAGCGGCGAGCGCGACGTCGATTCAACGCGCCAGGAGTTCGAGGAGAAACTGAAGGCGAACCCCGACGACGCCGTGGCCATGAACGGGCTGGGCCTCGTGCTCGAACGTCAGGGCACCGTTGCCGACGCCGCCACGCGCTTCAGACGCGCGACGGAACTGGCGCCCGACCGGGTCTCGTACCGTGTGAATCTCGCGTCGGCCGAGGGACGGCTGGGCGAGTGGGCTCGTGCCGTCGCTGACTACCGCGAGGCGGCAACGATCTCCCCCGATGACTACGGTGTTCGCTACAACCTTGGTGTTGCGCTTCATCACACGGGCGATGATGAAGCGGCCGTGGCTCAGTTTGAGGTCGCGATCCGCCTTTCCCCGAACGAAGCGACCGCTTACCGGACGCTCGGCGTGAGCCTCGAGGCCACGGGCCGCATCGACGAGGCGGTGGAGGCCTATCAGCGCTACATCGATCTGGCGCCGGGCACCGAGGAAACGCAGCAGGTACGCCGACACGCCGAGCAGCTGCCGGCCGGTTCCCGCCGCGTGGAGTGAGCGCGGCGAACCCAGGACGATCAAAGTCGTTAGTCCGTGTTCAAAAACGCGCCGACCGTTCGCTCCGCACGCCCCGTGGTATCGCTCTAACCAGCTACGCCATCCGCATTTACAAGGAATTTTCGTAAGGCGCCCTGGCGGCTCGCCTTTTGCGCGACCGTCGGAGGGTGAGGGTCGCCGGCTGTCGCGGCTATTCGCTGCTCGAGATCATGTTTGTCATCGCCATCACCGGCGTGCTCTGTGCGATCGCGGTGCCGATGATGAGCAACACCATGGGATTCCTCCATCTCGACGGCGATGCGCGCAACCTGAAGAACGCCGTCTCGCTCGCACGGATGCAGGCGGCGGCGAATTTTGTCCAGTCGCGGCTGTACCTGGACACGTCGGTCAACGCATACCACCTCGAAACGCAATCGGGCGCCGGTTGGACGGCCCAGGGCGGGATTACCTATCTGTCGACCTCGACCGAGTCGTACAGCTTCAGCGTCGTCAACACAGCGCCGCCGAATACGCAAGGCGCGATCGCGCAGGCGCCGGCCTGTCTCAACAACGCGACCCCGGCGACGGCGATCGCCAACACACGCTGCATCATGTTCAACTCGCGCGGGATTCCGATCGATGCCACGGGCGCGCCGACCGGCATCTACGCGCTGTATCTGACCGACGGCAGCGCCGTCTATGGTGTGACGGTGTCCGCGACGAGCGCCATCCGGCTGTGGCGGACGCAACCAACGGTCATCCCGACCTGGGTCCAGCAATGATCCGCGCCATATCCAGGGTGCCACCGACTCTCGCCGACGAGGCGGGGACGACCCTGATCGAGACGACCATCGCCGTCGCGCTGCTGGTCGTCGTGATGGCCGGGCTGCTGGGGATGGCCGCCACCGCAACGACGGTGACCGAGAATCAGGGGCATCTGGGCGCCCGGGCGACCGAGTACGCCGTCGACAAGATGGAGCAGCTGCTGGAGCTGACCTACGGCGACATCCAGAGCAATACGACGGTGTTTCCCTCGGTCGACACCGGCGGAACCGGTCTGGGGGTCGGCGGCAGTTCGAATCCCGCGGCACCGGTGGTGGGGTATGCCGATTACCTCGATCAGAGCGGCAACGTCCTCTGCGCCGTCGCGAGCCCATGCCAGGCGACGCCGCCGCCCAACTGGTACTACATGCGCGCGTGGCAGGTGTCGACGCCCTCGGCGAACCTCAAACAGATCACTGTCACGGCGACCGTCGCCTACAGCGTCGGCAACGCGTTGAAGGCGTCGGCGACGGTCTCGGCGTACAAAACCAATTGTCCGGCCGGCTGTTGATCCAGATGCGCGACCTGCCACCTGGCGCCGGGCGTGTCGAATCCGAGCGCGGATTCTCGCTGCCGGAACTGCTCGTCGCCACGGCCGTGATCCTCATCATCTCGAGCGCCGTGACCTCCGGCCTGCTGACGATGTCGAACTCCCAGAAGACCATCGGCAATCGCGTGGACATGCATGCCGGCATCCGGAGCGCGACCGAGCTTCTGCAGCAGGAGGTTGGGCAGGCGGGCCGGGTGGCGCTGCCTGGCATCGCGACGCTTGGCGCCGCGGTCGCGACCGGGTCGCAGACCGTCGGGATCAACCAGAAGGTCGGCGCCGTCACGAGTGCATCGGTCGCCGGCATCTTCGTCGGGGAACAGCTCATCATCGATGCCGGTGACAACCAGCGCGAAACGGTGACCGTGACAGCGGTCAATACCGCCGCGAACCAGATAACGGCGACCTTCGGATATGCGCACGCCGCTGGCGTGCCGGTGACCGTGTCGGGCGGGTTCGCGTCCGGCATCGTGCCACCGCAGCCGGGCTTTCCGAATGGCTCGACCGGCAACGTGCTGAAGCTGTACGGCGACATCAACGGCGACGGCAACATGGTGTACGTCGAGTACACGTGCGATCCGCTGCCGAACGGTACCGGCAATTTTTACCGGAACGTCATGGCCGACGACGCCGGCGCGAAGCCGGCGGTGACCATCAGCCAGGCGCTTTTGACCGGTATCCAGACCAATCCCAATAACACCGCGTGCTTCACCTACATGCCCAATCCGCTGCCGACCGTGGGTGCCAATACCTATGTGCTCGACGTCGCGATCACGCTCACCGTGCAGACGCAGGCGAAAGATCCCATCACGCACCAGTTTCAAATGGAAACCAAGGCGCTCCTGAACGTGTCGCCCCGGAATGTGTTCGACGTGTGGCAGCTGGCGAGCATGGGAATTCCGGATCGCATTCAGCCGATGCCGTCAACCGTGACGAACCTGCTGCCATGACATCTGCCCTGCGCTCCGAACGTGGTATTGCGCTGGTCCTGAGCCTCTTCCTCATGATGGCGATGTCGGTCATCGCCGCGTCGCTGATGTTCATGTCGCAGACCGAAACGTATTCGAGTATGAACTACCGGCTGATGTCGCAGTCGCGGTACGCCGCCGAGTCGGGGATCGAGAAGGCCGCGAACTACATCTTGTACTCCTACACGGCCCCGACCCCCGCCGGTCCCGACCCGATTGGCGCGTATGCGTACTTCGGCGTCTCGCCGGTGCAGTACAACAATCAACCGGTCGTCCTGTCAGCAAACCCGAACGTACCCTCGAATTATCCGGTCGCGGCGGTCGCGACGGCCTTCCAGAATGCTGTCAGCGGGGCACTGCCGATGGGCGCGACCTCGGTCAGCTATCAGCCCTACGCCACGCTGATCTCGATGGAGCGGATCAATGTCTACGGCGGGGGCCAGCAGACGATTCAGACATGGCAGATCACCGCCGATGGCAGCGTGCTGACCGGCCGGACCGCGAAGGTCGAGGTGACGGCAATGATCGAAACCCAGGCCATGCCGGCGACGATGTACGCCGCCTTTGCGACCAACGGGAGCTGCGGCGCGCTGACCTTTTCAGGCAGCTCGACCACCGACAGCTACGATTCGAGTGTCTATT
>JBPYEE010000670.1:0-14889 GCA_051985095.1 Vicinamibacterales bacterium
CAGCGCGGTCGAGGCGGACATGAATTACCTCGTCGTCCGCATCGACGCCGACCACGTGCTGCCCTCCAACTACGTCAACCCGATCGTTAGTCGCAGCGCCGCGCGCTGATCGGTCGAGTGCGGCCGACGTATGGCGCGGCGACCTGGCTGTTCCTCCGGATCCTCGGTGTTGTCTATTTCATCGCGTTCTGCTCGCTGGCGGTTCAGGTCGTCGGGCTGATCGGTCGCGACGGGATCCTGCCGGCCCAGGAGTACATGGACGGCGCGCGCGCCTTCGTGGCGGCGCATGGCGTCGGCGTCGATCGCTTCCGCCTGCTCCCCACCCTGTGCTGGATCTCGACGAGTGACGCGTTCCTGCGGGGGTTGTGTTACGGCGGCGCCGCCCTCGCGCTGCTGCTCGTCGTCGGCGTCATGCCGGTGCCGGTCCTGGTCGCGCTGTGGATCGACTACCTGTCGCTGTCGGTCGTATCGCGCGAGTTCCTGTCGTACCAGTGGGACGCGCTGCTCCTCGAAGCCGGGCTGATCGCCGTGTTCCTCGCGCCGCCGGTGCTGCGCGAACGGTCCGAGGCGCCGGTCGATCCGCCGGCGGTCGCGCGGTGGCTGGCCGTGTGGCTGCTCGTGCGCCTGATGGTCGGATCGGGTGCGGTCAAGCTCGCCAGCGGCGATCCGACGTGGCGGAACCTGACCGCGATGGCCTATCACTACGAGACGCAGCCGATTCCGACCCCCGTCGCGTGGTACGCGGCCCGCCTGCCGCTCGTCTTTCAGAAGGTCTCAACCGCCGCCGTGATCGCGATCGAGCTCGTGGCGCCCTGGGGCGCGTTCGCCGCGCGACGCTGGCGCCTCGCGGCGGTCGCGCTCCTCGTCGGCCTTCAGGTGCTCGTCGCGCTGACCGGCAACTATGCGTTCTTCAACCTGCTGTCCGTCGCCCTGTGCCTCTGGTGCCTCGACGACGAGACGATCCGGCGCATCAGGCGATTGCCTGCGCCCGTCCCGGCGGCCGCGCGTGCGCCGCACCCGTCGCAACGGGGCGTCCGGCGCGTCGCGGCTGCGGCCTTCGCGATCGTCACCGTCCCCGTATCGGTGATGATGTTTCTCGGATCGTGCGGGGTCGACTTCGCGCCGCCGCTGGTCCGCGACGTCGCCGATCTGGTGGCGCCACTGCGCAGCGTGAACGGGTACGGTCTGTTCGCCGTCATGACGACGACGCGGGACGAGATTGTCATCGAGGGATCGAACGACGGCGTCACGTGGCAGGCCTACGAGTTCGAGTACAAACCCGGCGACCCGAACCGGCGGCCGCCGTGGGTCGCGCCGCACCAGCCCCGGCTCGACTGGCAAATGTGGTTTGCGTCGCTCACGACGTATCAGAACGTGCCGTGGTACCAGAATTTCTGCGCGCGTCTGCTCCAGGGATCGCCCGCGGTCCTGGCGCTGCTCGCGCACAATCCCTTCCCCGGCCGGCCGCCGAGGTACCTGCGCGGAACGCTGTATCGCTACCACTACGGCCGCGCCACCTGGTGGACGCGGGAGCGGATCGGCGATTACTCACCCGTCGTACACTTGAATTCATGAAGAGCGAGCAGGAGTGGAAGGGGCAGCTGACTCCGGAGCAGTTTCATGTGCTGCGCGAGCATGGCACGGAGCGGCCCGGATCGAGTCCGCTCAACGGCGAAAAGCGCTCGGGCACGTTCCGCTGCGCCGGCTGCGGGGCGGCGCTGTTTTCGGCCGACACGAAATTCGAGAGCGGGACGGGCTGGCCGAGCTTCTGGCGCCCGCTCGAGGGCGCGGTTGCCACGACCGTCGACGAGCAGTACGGGATGACGCGCGTCGAGGTGCACTGCGCCGCATGTGGCGGCCACCTTGGTCACGTGTTTGCGGACGGGCCCGCGCCGACGGGTCAGCGGTATTGCATGAACGGTGTCGCACTCGGCTTCGAGCCCCGCGGCTGACCTGTCACGATTTTGTCTAACCCACGCGCAGCGCCCGTTCGCTATTCTGCAGATACCGTGACTGTTCGCTTCGCTGTCCGGCTCGGGTGCGTCGCTGCGGTCCTGGTGCCGGTGCTCATCCGGGCGCAGGCGCCGGCCGGGTGCACCGTCGCCGGCGCGATCACGTCGAACCGCGTCCCGCTGCCGGGCGTCGTCATCTCGCTCGTCGCCGATGACCGCGTGGTCGATGTGAGCTCGTCTGGCACCGACGGCGTGTACTCGCTGCGCGTGCCGATGCCCGGCAGCTACACGCTGAAGGCGGAACTGACGGCGTTCGCGCCGGTGGCGCGCGACATCACGGTCGATCAGGCCTCCTGCGCGCAGCGCGTCGATGTGTCGATGGTTCTCGCCTCGCGCGCGCCGGCGGCCGCCGCGGCGCCGGCGAGCCGTGCGCCCACGACAACGGAAGGTGCTCCGGCCACGGCGCCGGCCGGCCCGCCGGTGTCGCAGAACGGCGGACGAGCGTTTGGCGGACGCGGTCAGGGGCGCGGGCAGCCGCAGGGGCCGCAGGCGTTTCAAAGCCTCGAGCTGTTGGCCGATCAGGCGGGTCTCCTGAATGCGGAGGACACCAACGGCGGCGGCGCCTCCGATTCGGTGACGCCGGGCGTGCTGCCGCCGGGGTTCTCGCCCGAGACGGCGACCGAATCGGTGACGGCCGTGGGCACGACGTCGCAGCAGAACAACGTGTTCTTCGGGCCGAACGGGGCCAACGATTTCGCGCAGCGCTTCGGCGGGTTCGGCGACGGGTTCGGCGGGCCGGGCGGCGCGGCGCAGATGGCTGGTCCGGGCGGACCCGGCGGCCCGGGCGGAATCGGCGGCCCGGGTGGCCGCGGCGGATTCGGCGGCGGGCCGGGTTTCGGCGGACTGTTCGGTCGCGGGGGACGCGGCAACCAGATCCGCGGCGCGGTCTTCAGCAGCGTGGATTCGTCGGCGCTCGACTCGCCGCCGTACCCCATCAACGGACAGTCGACCAAGCCGCAGTATCTGCAGCAGCGATTCGGCGCGACGCTGGGCGGGCCGCTGGTGATCCCGCACCTCATCGACAACCCGCGCACCTTTTTCTTCCTCAACTACACCGGCAATCATTCGAGCAATCCCTACACCGCGTACTCGACCGTGCCGACGCTCGCCGAGCGGGGTGGCGACCTGTCCGCGCTCGGGTACCCGGTCATCGATCCGGGGACGAAGCAGCCGTTCGGGAACAACCAGATTCCCTCGTCGATGTTCAACCCCGCGTCGCAGCGGTTGCTGTCGCTGATTCCGTTGCCCAACCAGCCGGGGCTCGTCAACAACTTCGAGAACGTGACGACCATCAGCAGTCAGCTCGACGACGTCAACCTGCGCCTGGTGCACACCTTCGGCGTGCTGCCGCAGCGCGGACGCGGGCAGGGGGGCGGACGGGGGGGCGGCGGTGGCCGCGGCGGGCCTCAGCCGGGCTCGTCGAATCTCAACGTCGCGATTCATTACCGCCGGGTCGACAACACCAGCGGCAACCCGTTTCCGACGCTCGGCGGCAGCAGTTCCCTGACGGGGTGGGACATCCCGGCGAACTACAGCTTCACCAAGGGGGGCATGCTGCAGACGCTGCGCTTCGACTTCAACCGACAGCAGTCGCAGGCACTGAACCTCTTCGCCTATTCGCAGAACATCGCCGGCGACGCCGGGCTGCTCGGCGTGTCGACCGATCCGTTCGACTGGGGCGCGCCGAACCTGTCGTTCAGCAGGTTCGGCAGCGTGCGGGACCTCAGCCCGTCGACCAATACCAGCCAGACGATCTCGATCGGCGAGACGGCGACAAAGATCAAGAACAAGCACACCTTCCGGTTCGGCGGCGACCTGCGGAGCATTCGCCGGGACGTGCGGAGCGACGTCAACGCGCGCGGCAGCTACGTGTTCACGGGCCTGTACTCGGGGTCTGATTTCGGGGACTTTCTCCTCGGTCTGCCCCAGCAGGCGTCGGTGCAGTACGGTCCGAACCTCGATCAGTTCCGCCAGACGTGGTTCGATCTCTTCGCGCAGGACGACTGGCGGGTGAGCAGCAAAGTGACGGTGAACGCCGGGGTCCGCTACGAATACTTCTCGCCGGTCTCTGAAGTGAACAACCATCTGGCGACGCTGGCCGTCGGCCCGAGCTTCACCACCGTCGTTCCGATCGAGGCGGGCCAGACCGATCCGTTCGCGCCCTCGCTGCCCGACACGATTGTCAACCCGTTCCGTCTCGGCTTCTCGCCGCGGCTCGGCGTCGCCTGGCGCGCGAACCAGAAGACGGTCCTGCGCGCCGGCTACAGCATCAACTACAACTCGAGCGTTTACCAGACGATTGCGCAGCAGCTGGCGACGCAGCCGCCGTTTGCGACGATCAACACCATCATCGCCCCCGCGGCGGCGCCGCTGCCGCTGCAATCGATCCTGACGGTGCCGCCCACCGGCATCAACGCGAACACCTTCGCCGTGAATCCCGGTTACCGCCTGCCGTTCGTGCAGATGTGGAACGTGGATCTGCAACGCGATCTGACGCGGACCATTCAGCTCGCCATCGGCTATACCGGGACGAAGGGAACCGATCTCGATCTGCTCGAGGCGCCGAACCGCACCCCCACGGGGCTGCTCATCCCCGTGCTCGGGCCCTTCCTCTACGAGACGTCGACGGCCGACTCGATCATGAACTCGCTCAGCGTGCGGATCCGCAAGCGGCTGACCGCTGGCTTCGCGGTGTCCGGCACCTACACGCTGACCAAGGCCATCGACGATGCGTCGTCGATCGCGGGCGTGGGCGGCAGCGTGGCGCAGAATCCCACCGATCTCACCGCGGAGCGCGGCCTCTCCAACTTCGACCAGCTGCATCAGTTCACCGGCGTGTTCACCTACGAGCTGCCGTTCGGCGAGAACAAGCCGTGGCTGAACGGCGGGAAGGGCGCCGCGCTGCTGGGCAACTGGATCCTGAACGGGACCGTGCAGCTCGCATCCGGCACGCCGCTGACGGCGTACGTGCTCGGCGCGACGACCGACGTGGCGGCCGGGGTCAACGGCACGCTGCGCGCCAACTACAACGGCCAGACCATCGGGCTGGCCAATCCGACGCTGGCGCAGTTCTTCAACACGGCCGCCTTCTCGCCGCCGGTGCCGGGCACCTACGGCGACGCCGGGCGCAACACGATCATCGGTCCGGGCACCGGGCAGCTCAATTTTTCGGTGATGCGCAATGTCATGCTCGGCGGCAACCGCGTCCTGTCGGTGCAGGTCGCCGCAAACAACGTGCTCAACACCGTCCAGTTCGCGACCATCGACACCAACCTCAACTCGCCGACCTTCGGCCATGTGCTGTCGGTGCGGCCGATGCGCACGATCCAGATCGTCACCCGGTTCAGGTTCTGAGATGGGTGTCAGGATGCTTCGCTTCATCGTGATGGCGGCCGTGATCGGCGCGGCGCTCTCGATCGAGTCCGTTCCGTCGCGCGCGCAGCAGCCGGTCTTCCGATCGGGCACCGAGCTCGTGCTCGTCAATGTCGTCGTCCGCGACCGGAGCGGGGCCGTGGTCCGCGGCTTGACGCGCGACGACTTCTCGGTCACCGAAGACGACAAGCCGCAGCAGATCACGAGCTTCGATTTCGAGGAGCTCGACAAGGGCGACGCGCTCGCCACGCCGGAGCCCGAGGCCACGATCGTGCTGCCCGAGAAACCGGCGGCGGGTGCTGCGGCGCCGGCGCCGGCGGCGGCGCCGAAGGTCGACGTACGCGGCCGTCGGCTGATCGTGCTCTTCTTCGACTTGAGCTCCATGCTGCCGGAAGAGGTCCAGCGCGCCGTCAAAGCCGCGCACGACTATGTCGGCCAGAAGCTGTCGCCGGCGGATCTGATCGCCATCGCGTCGTTCTCGACCTCGCTCCAGCTCGATCAGGACTTCACCGGCGATCGTGAGGAGATCGCCGCGGCCGTCGATTCCTTCGGCGAGGCCAACGCGTCCGGCTTCGAGGCCGGCACGACCGGCGACACCGAAGACACGCCCGATACCGGTGGCGCGTTCGTCGCCGACGACACCGAGTTCAACATCTTCAGCACCGACCGCCGGCTCGACGCCCTTCAGATGCTCTCCGATGCGCTCTCCGGCATCCAGCAGAAGAAATCGGTGATTTACTTCAGCAGCGGCATGGACCAGTCGGGCACCGACAACCAGGTGCAGCTGCGCCGGACGATCGATCGCGCGAACCGCGCGAACGTCTCGATCTACGCGGCCGACATGCGCGGTCTGCAGGCTCAGGTGCCCGGTGGCGACGCCACGACGGCAAGCCGCCGCGGCACGTCGCCATTCTCGGGCGCCTCGGTCCGGAACCAGTTCGCCAGCACCGCCTCGACGCAGGACACGCTGACGACGATGGCGGAGGACACCGGTGGGCGGGCGTTCTTCGATTCGAATTCGTTCGGCCAGGTCTTCGACAAGGTCGTCAGCGACACGTCCGCGTATTACGTTCTGGGCTACTCGAGTACGAACTCGAACCGCGACGGCCGCTTCCGCCGCATCAAGGTGAAGGCGAAGCGCACCGACGTCAAGCTGGAATACCGATCCGGCTACTACGCGTCGCGGGACTTCGCGCACTCCTCCAAGGACGATCGCGAGCAGCAGCTGCAGGATCAGCTCGTCTCGGATCTCTCGTCGACCGACCTGTCGGCCTACGTCTCGTCGGCGTACTTCCGCCTCGCCAGCGACCGGTTCTATGTGCCGATCTCGATCGTCGTCCCCGGCTACCAGATTCCGATCACGAAGACGACCGACAAGAACAAGGCGACGCTCGACGTGCTGGGGCTCGTCCGCGACACGCAGGGCCGCCCGATCGGGCGCGTGCGCGATACCGTGAGGCTGGCGCCGGAAAGCGCGGACGACCTGAAGAAGAAGACGGTCCAATACGAGACCGGCCTCGAGATGCCGCCCGGCAAATACCACGTGAAGTTCGTGGTACGGGAGAACCAGGACGGCACGTTCGGATCGTACGAGACCGACATCGTCGTGCCGGATTTGAAGACGAGCTCCATCAAGCTCAGCTCCGTGGTCGTCGGCACGCAGCTGCAGCCGAGCGCGAAAAAGAACAACCACAATCCGCTGGATCGCGACGGCCGCGAGCTCGTCCCGAACATCACGCACGTGGTCTCGACCGGCCAGCACCTCTATTTCTATTACGAGGTGTACGACCCGGCCGAGCCGATCAAGCTGATGACGAGCATCGCCTTCTTCCGGGGCCGCGTACGGGCCTTCGAAACGCCCGTCGTCGAGGCCACGGTGCTCACGGCGCCGGACCGCAAGACGGCGGTCTTTCAGTTCGACGTGCCGGCCGCCGCGCTGAAGCCCGGCCTCTACACCTGCCAAATCAACGTGATCGACGACGGCGGCGGCGCCTTTGCGTTTCCGCGTACGCAGTTCTACGTCCGGCAGTAAGACCGGGAGCCGCCGGGCAGCGGTTGTGATACGGTGGGCGCTTCTATGCTGAAGCGAGGAGCGCACGTTGCCCTGCTCGGGCTGATCGCATCGGTCAGCGGGGCGCAAGGTCCCAAGACCCACCGCCTCGAAGCGACGCCCGGGACCGTCGCGTACGGCTACTACTGGGCGGAGGCGAAACCGGCGCTGCGCATCGCGTCGGGAGATGTCATCGACGTCGACACGCTGCTGACCAACACCCCCACCGGACTCGCGCGCGCCGGGGTCCCCGACGACCAGATCCAGACGTCGTTGAAGCGGATCGTCGGCGAGGTCACCGGCGATCGCCGCGGTCCGGGCGGTCACATCCTGACCGGGCCGGTGTTTGTCGAGGGCGCCGAGCCCGGCGACGTCCTGGAAGTGAAAGTGCTGGCGATCGATCTCGCGATCGACTACGGCTACAACGGATGCAGCGGCTTCATTCCGGCCAACTGCGATCGCGCCGCCGGCATCCGGATCATCCCGCTCAACCGGCAGACGATGACGGCGCAGTACGCGCCGGGCATCGTCATTCCGATGAAGCCGTTTTTCGGCAGCATGGGCGTCGCTCCCGCGCCCGAGCTCGGCCGCGTCAGCAGCAACCCGCCGGGACGCCACGCCGGCAATCTCGACAACCGCGAACTCGTGGCCGGATCGACCCTCTACATTCCGGTGTTTGCACGCGGCGCGTTGTTCGAAATCGGCGACGGGCACGTGGCACAGGGGGATGGCGAAGTCGATCAAACCGCGATTGAGACGTCACTGCGCGGACGGCTGCAGCTGACGGTCCGCAAGGACATGAAGCTCGCCTGGCCGCGCGCCGAGACACCGACCGACTACATCAGCATGGGAACCGACGAGGACTTGAAGGTCGCCACCACGGTGGCGATCCAGGAGATGGTCGATTTCCTGGCGGCGACAAAACACCTGAGCAAGCACGAGGCGTATCAACTCGTGAGCATCGCCGGCAACGTCGCCGTGACGCAGCTGGTCGACAAGCCCAATGTCGGCGTGCACGTTAGAATGCCCAAAAGCATCTTCAAGTAGGAGGACCGTCTTGGCGTACACGTTTCACGAGCTGAAAGAGAAGACGATTGAAGATCTTCGCGCGATTGCGAAGACGGCCGAGAATCAGGACGCGGTCAAGGGCTACTCGCAGATGAACAAGCAGCACCTGCTGCCGGCCCTCTGCAAGGCGCTCGGCATCGACACGCGCGAGCACCACGACGTCATCGGCATCAACAAGCCGGCCATCAAGGCACAGATGCGCGAGCTGAAGAAGGAGCGCGACTCCGCGCTCGAAGCCCATGACCACCGCACGCTCAAGGGGATCCGGCGCCACCTGCATTCGTTGAATCGCCAGATTCGCGCGCACGTCGCGCGGTAGGATCGATCCATGGCGGAGTTCGACGCGCACCTCCCCGGCACGTTCTGCTGGCCCGAGCTCGCGACCACCGATCAGAAGGCGGCGGTGGCGTTCTACGGCGCGCTCTTTGGCTGGGGCGTCAACGAGCAGCCGACCGGCCCGGCTGAGGTGTATGCGATGTTCACGCTGCGGGGTCGCGAGGTCGGCGGGGCCGCGTCGCTTCGCGCCGAAGAGCGTCAGCACGGCGTTCCGCCTCACTGGAATTCCTATGTCGCCGTCGAGAACGTCGACCAGACCACGACGCGCGCCCGGGAGCTCGGCGGGCGGATTCTCGCCGCGCCCTTCGACGTCATGGACGCAGGACGAATGGCGGTCCTGCAGGATCCGACCGGCGCCGTGTTTCAGGTCTGGCAGCCCAAGCGGCATATCGGCGCTCGCCTCCTGCGGGAGCCTGGCGCGCTGACGTGGACCGAGCTGTCCACGCGCGATCCGCAATCGGCCGAGCAGTTCTACACGCAACTGCTCGGGTGGCGCGCGAAGACCGGTGGCGAGGGCGTTCACGCGTACACGGAATTCACCCCGGCCCGGAGCGATCAGCCGGTGGCCGGCATGATGAACTCCGCGGCGTACGGACCGCAGGCGGCGGACGTGCCGCCGAACTGGATGCCGTATTTTCAGGTGAGCGATGTCGACGCGTCGGCGAACGCGGCGACACGGCTCGGCGCAAAATCGTTCGTCCCGCCGAGTGACATTGCCAACGTCGGTCGTTTCGCCGTCCTCCAGGATCCCCAGGGGGCGGTGTTTGCGATCTACAAGCCCCGGTGAGCGAGCCATGTTCAGATCCAAACCATCGGCGATTCCGTCGGCGGCCGAGGCGTTGCCCGGCCGCACCGAGCGCATGGCGATTCCCGATCGCCACTACGTCAACCACCATCCGATCGCCCCGCCGTTTCCCGAGGGTCTCGCCCGCGCGATGTTCGCGATGGGCTGCTTTTGGGGCGCGGAGCGGAAATTCTGGACGCTGCCCGGCGTCTACACGACCGCT
Source organism: Vicinamibacterales bacterium (assembly GCA_051985095.1). Classification (GTDB taxonomy): domain Bacteria; phylum Acidobacteriota; class Vicinamibacteria; order Vicinamibacterales; family CAVVIG01; genus Gp6-AA45. The sequence goes on from JBPYEE010000670.1 coordinate 9,846, forward strand.
GTCGGCTATGCGGCCGGTCACACCCCCAATCCCACGTACCGCGAAGTCTGCAGCGGCATGACGGGCCACGCCGAAGTCGTGCTGATCGTCTTCGATCCCAAGATCGTCTCCTACGAGGAGCTCCTGAAGGTGTTCTGGGAGAACCATGATCCCACCCAGGGGATGCGGCAGGGCAACGACGTCGGCACCCAGTACCGATCGGGTGTGTACGTGTACGACGAACAGCAACGACGCGCGGCCGAGCACTCGCGCGAGCAGTACCAGCGGCAGCTCGACGCGGCCGGATATGGCCGCATCACGACGGAGATTCTGCCTGCGCCGGAGTTCTACTACGCCGAGGACTACCATCAGCAGTACCTCGCCCAGAATCCGGACGGCTATTGCGGGCTCGGCGGGACGGGCGTCAGCTGTCCAATCGGAGTCGGTGTACGGGCATGAGGGCCGTGCTCGCCGTCGCGGCGATGCTGCTGGCGACGCAGCCGGCGGCGCAGCCGGCGGGCGATCCTCCGCCCGGCATGTCGGTCGCGATGTTCGCCGGTGGCTGCTTCTGGAGCATGGAGCATGTGTTCGACACCATCACGGGCGTGCAGTCAGTGACGGTTGGCTACAGCGGCGGCACGACCAGAAGCCCCAGCTACGAGCTCGTGGAGATGGGGGCGACGGGCCACGTCGAATCGGTGCGCGTCGTGTACGACCCCGCCAAGGTCGCCTACGAGACGCTGCTCGAGGCGTACTGGCAGAACACGGATCCGACCGAAGGCACCGGTCAGTTTTGCGATTTCGGCTCTCAGTACCGGCCGGTGATCTTCTATACCGACGACGCGCAGCGCCAGCGTGCGGAGGCCTCGAAGACGGCCCTCGAGAACTCGCACCGGTTCAAACGGGTCCTGACGCAGATCCGGCCGGCCGCGACGTTCTGGATCGCCGAGTCCTATCACCAGCACTACTACCGGACCCACGCCGCCGCCTACCAGCGGTACCGCATCGGGTGTGGCCGCGACGCGCGGCTCCAGGAGCTCTGGGGCACGACACATCGATAAGCTTCCGGTCGACGCCTTCATCGAGCCCATACGGGAGGCACTGAACCGATCGCGCGCCGTGGTCGTGACGGCGGCGCCCGGCGCCGGCAAGACCACCAGAATCCCGCCGGCGCTTGTCGGCGGCGGCCGCGTCATCGTGCTGCAGCCCCGGCGTATGGCGGCGCGCGCCATCGCGCGACGGGTCGCCGACGAGCGCGGGTGGGTGCTCGGCCGCGAGGTGGGCTGGCAGGTCCGGCGCGACCGCAACTTCTCGGCCGACACCCGGCTGCTCGTCGTCACCGAAGGCATCCTCACGGCGCGCCTGCAATCCGATCCCCTGATTTCGGACTTCCAGACGATCGTCATCGACGAGTTTCACGAGCGCAGCATTCACGGCGACGTGGCCGTCGCGCTGGCCAGGCAGGCCTGGCGCGCTCGGCCCGATCTGCGGCTTGTCGTGATGTCCGCCACGCTCGATGCCGGCCCCGTGGCGTCGTTTCTGGATGATGCGCCGGTCATCGAGGTGCCGGGCCGCCTCCATCCGCTGGAGATCGCCTACGCGCCCGCGCAGCCGGTGGCCGACGCGGCGGTGGAGCTGTTGCAGGCGACCTCCGGCACCGTGCTGTCGTTTCTCCCCGGCGCCGCCGAGATTGCGCGCGCCATCGCGGCGATCGAACCACGTCTGCCTCCCGGCACAGAGGTCCTGCCGCTCCACGGATCACTCGACGCATCGGAGCAGGACAACGCGATCCGTCCGGCGCCGTCGCGCCGAATCATCGTGTCGACCAACATCGCCGAGACCTCTTTGACGGTGCCGGGCGTCACCGCCGTGATCGATGCCGGGCTGCAGAAGGTCGCCCGCTACGACCCGGAGCGCGGGATTGACCGCCTGGAGGCTGAACGGATTACTGCCGACGCCGCGGACCAACGGGCCGGCCGCGCCGGGCGAGTTGGTCCGGGCCTGGTGCGCCGTCTGTGGGATCAGCGCGATCGGCTGCGGCCCCACCGCGAGCCGGAGATCCATCGCATCGATCTGTCGGCGGCCGCGCTCGATATCATCGCGTGGGGCGGCGATCCGCGAACGTTCGAGTGGTTCGAGGCGCCGCGTCTCGACGCCATCGAGGCGGCGCTCGATCTCCTGAAGCGGCTGGGGCTGGTCACCGGCGACTCGCGTCTGACCGCCCTCGGCCGCCGGGCGCATGCGCTTCCGATGCATCCCCGCCTGGCCCGAATCGTCACGGCCGGCGACCATGCCCGCCCGCTCGTGCAGGCGTGCGAGTTCCTCGCGAACCGGCTGCCGCTGCCGCCCCGAACCGTCTCCACGTCATCCGACCTGCTGGCGGTCGCCGGTCACGGAGACGTCGACGAAGTGGCGTTTCGGCGCGCCATTCTGGCGGGGTATCCCGATCGCGTCGCGAAACGCCGGCGACCGCGGTCGCCCGAAGTGTTGTTGTCGTCGGGCGCCGGCGCCACGATTGGCCGCGAGAGCGGCGTCGTCGATGCCGAGTTCCTCGTCGCTGTCGATGTCACCAACGGCATCATCCGGATCGCGAGCGCCGTCGATCGAGACTGGCTCGAGGCGACCGGCACCGAGACCATTCATCGATTCGACGCCGGAACCGGCAGCGTCAAGGCGGCCCTCGTCACGCGATACCACGCGTTGGTGCTGTCCGAGCGTCCGATACCCGCGAATCCAGACGTCGCGGCACGCCTGCTTGCGGAGGCATGGCTGGCCCGCGGGCCCGCAGCCGCCGATCTGCAGCTGATTCGGCGGTTGCGCTTCGCGGGTCACGCGGTCGATGTCGCCGCGCTCGTGCACACCGCCGCCGGTGGCGCACGAACGGTCGGCCAGATTCAGCTCGCGACAGCGCTCGGTCCATCGGTTGTGCGCGAGCTCGCGCACGACGCGCCGGAACGCCTGACCGTGCCGAGCGGACGGCAGATCCGGCTCGAGTACGACGACGACGGCACGGTGACCGCGTCGGTCAAGCTCCAGGAGCTCTTCGGCCTCGCCGAGACGCCGCGCGTCGGCCGGCAGCGCGAACCCGTACTGCTCGCCTTGCTCGCGCCCAACGGCAGACCGGTGCAGCTCACCCGCGATTTGCGCAGCTTCTGGGATCGCACGTATCCGGAAATCAGGAAGGAGTTGCGGGGGCAATATCCGAAGCATCCGTGGCCGGAGGATCCGTGGCACGCAGTGCCGACCCACCGCCCCAAACCGCGCTAGTCCAGCGTGGCGGACGGAGCACGCGCGCCGTCCGCCCGAGGATCCGTCGCGCTAACTGGGGTTCCGATTCGATCGCGTGGTCGCGCTGATCTGCAGATCGAACCCGTTCGGCGTGGTTGTGTGGTAGCTCTTGTAGTTCGCGGTGTGGATGTCGCCGCGTCCTCCCGTGTCGACGCGAGCCGTGAGGCCGCGTTTCTCGAGCTCGGCACTCACCTGATCGGGATCGAACGGCGTGATCCCGAATGAGATATGGCCGATCGTCGCGCCGCGCGGCGGAGGGGTCGGCGCGGCCGCGGCGCCGCGACCGCCGCGGAATCCGCGACGAATGATGATGCCGCCGACGTCACCGATTTCGCACTGATTCTGGCTGCCCTCGTCGGTGCCTGGCTTCCAGCCCAGTAGCGCCGTGTAGAAGGCCACCGTTTCCTTGTAATTGGACACTTCGTACGAGATGTGGTCGAGCCACACCGTCTTCCAGATCGTCGGTCCAAACGGCGCGGCGGCGGCCGTCTTGCCGGTCGCCGGCCCCTGCCGGCGATTCCGCCGGTTACCGTTGCTGATCTGCAGATCGAATCCCTCGGGATCCTTCACGTGAAAGCTTTGAAACTCGCCGTGGTTCTCGGCGACCGGCGAGAGCCCGCGTTTGCGGAGCTCCGCTTCGACCTTTTTGGCGTCCCACGGCTCGATGCCCCAGCAGAAGCCGTCAAACAGGGCGTTGCGGGGCGCCCGCGGGCCGCCGCGCCCGCCGCCGCCACGACCGCCGGAGGCTTCGTCGGTGGCCGGCGGAGCGGGCGGCGCCTGATAGCCGCCGCGCAGGACCAGACCACCCCAGTCGCCGATGTCGAGGGTCGCCTGCTTGGCGTCGTCGCTCCGGATCTTCCAGTTCATCAACGCGGCGTAGTACGCCGCTTCCTTGGAGTAGTCCGCCACCTGGCAGGAGAAGTGGTCGAGCAGGACCGTTCTCCAGCCGGTTGATTCGAAGGGGAGTTTCGCGGGCGTCGGATCGCAGTCCGGCGTGCCGGCGCGCGCGCCGCCGCACTGGCCCTGCGCCAGGACCGAGGCCGGTCGGACGGCCGCCGCCAGACCGAGCGCTTTCAGCAACTGCCGGCGCGACAGCCGGCCCCGGTCGAACTGATCGAACAGCGTCTTGAGGTCCACACTCATTGGTTGCTCCTTTAGCCGACGCGCACGTAGCCCTTCAACTGCAGGTTCACCAGCGTCGTCATTGCCCAGAGATCAATCTGGACATCCGGATTGACTTGCTTCGGATCGATCTTCCTCCCGATCAGTCCCTGACCGCAGACACGGATGTCGACGCCTGCCTGCTTGAGCGCATGGATGATGGCGATGTTCGGGTTGTCGCGGTTGTAGCGCTCGCGGTAGGCCTCGTTGGTCATCACGATATCGATGTCGGGCGTTCGCTGGTGGAACATGATGACGAGGTGACGATGTTCGGCGGGGACGCCATACTTCCCGAGGGTGTTCACGTACGTCGCGATGGTCGGCAGCATCGGGTTGACATCGCCAGGATTCTTCGCGTCCTGGCCGTCCGCGAACACGACCTTGTAATCGGTCTTGGGATCCGGCAGCTCGCGAGCGCCGGGCAGATCGCGCGCCGCCGGGTACCCGGGCACCAGCAGCGGCGCCTCTGAAGCGGCCTTTGCCGGCGCCAGCGACAACGATGCGAGAACCAGAACCGCGCACGCCCCGATCGCAACAGGCTTCATAACACCTCCGTGCAACAGCTGATTCTACACGGGGCGCGGCTGGCGGTCGGGGTGACCGTCGCGGTGTGGGG
>JBPYEE010000671.1:0-5519 GCA_051985095.1 Vicinamibacterales bacterium
TCGGGCGAAGCGGGCGAGATTCTCGAAAAACTTCGGCGCTTCCAGGTGCGGCTTGCCATTGTCTGTCCCCCCGGCACTGTCGCATTCAGTCGCCGGTTTTCCGAGATCCTTGCCGACGACTTGAAGGTCTTTGAAACCCGCGAGGATGCACGGCTGTGGCTTCACCCGGGCGACCGACGCGATCAGTCGTGACGAGCCCGGCAGCCTTCCGAATCGTCTGAGCCGCCGACCTGGATATCGGACGACACGCATCCGAAAAACGACAACAATCCCGGCTGCCCTGCGTATCCGAGATAGCCGTCGGTGTCGAAGATGTCTTCGAGCGTCTTCAGCAGCGAATAGTGGTTGAAAGGCGTATTCGAAACGGTTCCGGGTTTCAGGACGGGCGACAGCAGCACGGCGCCGGTCCGATCGCCGCCGTAGTCGTTCTCGGCCAGCGTGACGCCGGGGACGATCTCCGACGACTGAGGGAAGGGTCCAAGGTTGGGGCCGGGTTGTTCGCTGCAGCAGTATTGGCCCGGAAACGTATAGGTGACGCCGGACGGCGAGACCGTCAACGTGGGCGCGCCCTCGTCAAAATTGATCACGATGAGGCCGTCGTCGCGGTAGGCAGCTGACGCTTGAATCAGTGGGATCCACTTCTGCAGGAAGTTGTTGATGCCGACCAGGCCGCCAGGCTGACCGGTGACGCACTTGCTGGTCACGCTCGCGCCGTCATGGCCGTCATCGCAGAGATTGGGGGTGACAAACACGAAATCGGGTGTCGTCGACTCCGACTGCAGATCGCCCGCCAACTGATTGAGATTGACCACGTTTGAGCATTCGGCCGAGTCGATGATCGAATGAAAGTACACAAACGGGTTGTGGCGCGACGCGTACTGATCCCCGAGCGGGACCGACGGCGATGGCGGCTCCGCAGACTGGGTATGGTCGAGGGTATTCAACATCGGGTGACCGCAGACACCTGATTCGCGCGTCGGATCGTTGCCCATGTCCCCCATGTAGGCCCGCCAGGGCTTGCCGATCGCGGTGAGCTGATCGGCCAGCGTCTTGATCTCGGCCGGATATACGCAACCGGCGCCCACCGCCTGGCCATCCGGTGTCACCCCTGTCAACACGAAGTCGGCGTAGGTCTGACAGTCGTTGCGCGTCTGGGGTGTCGCGGCCTGCCCGCTGATCATCGCGATGTAGTTGTCGAGGCTCGCGTGGCCGGTCCCGTAATACTGCGTGAGCAGGACGCCGCGACTCGTCAGGGTTCGAGCCAGATAGGGCGCCTGGGAATTGGGCCCGAAGGTGGTGTCGAATCCTTCATTTTCCAGCACGATGACGAACACGTGTTTGAACCGACCATGACCCGCTGAGAGGGTCGTTGAGGTCGAGAAGCCGAGCAGGACACCCGCCATGGCCAACACGTTCAACCGCCGCGTCATACGAGTTGTCATGCACGACAACGTACCCGCGACCCATTACACCAGCGCGACAGACGTGTAAACATCCGAACACCATTCGTCTTGTTGCGGAGCACATCGGCGCGCGTCACGGGCGGAAGGCCGGGTCACGACCCGGCGGGTCAGTGCGGCCTGAACCGACCGTGCGGCGACGAGCCGAGCGGCGCTTGAGCGTGGAGTGGAATCGGACTTAGCCGGCGGCGCGACGCGTGCCGGTCCCCGTGGCGGTGGCGAGGCGATCGGCCACGGTGATCAGCTTTTGTCGAGCGCGCATGTAGCGACCGTGCAGCCGCCGGCAGTCCGCTTCGACCGCATCGGCGAGCGCACCGAGCTCGCCCCATACGGCCAGGTTGAGCGGTTGTTGCATCGAGGCCTGGGTCTGGTGGGTTCGGCCGATCAAGACTTCCAGGTCGCGAAGCCGGCCGAGCAACGCCTGCGCAGTCTTCAGAACGTTCAAATCCGCCGTCATTGAGCGGCGCCGGCCCTCCGCGAGCAATTCAACGGCGTACCGGAGCTTCTTGAGCCCAATGCGTACCCGGTGGAGGCGCTCGGGGAAGAAGATCCCGCCGGCGGCGTCAATCGCGGCGCGGACACGGCCGGCGCGAAACGCAACACGTGCCTCCACGGCTGTGATCCAGACGTCCCTGGCCGCAGTGATTCGCGGACCCGGCGTTACCCCTGGCTTGCGTCGATCCCTGATCACTGTCTCGAGCCGCCGCACAATCCGCTCAAGCTTGTCCTCCGGCAGTCGTGCCGCCAGGCGGTCCATGGCGGCGGCTCGTTCGGTGCTGACCAATGCGGCGACGTGCTGCACGGCGAATGACGAGTACTGCGGATGGCTGTGAAGGTCCTCGAGCATGCTCGCCAGCACGTCGAGTTCGCGTACGGAACCCAGCTCTCGCGTGACCCGCTTCAACCGTCGCTTCAGCGCGCGGGTCGTGTCCGCCTCGAGGCGGAGCAGGGGCAGCAGCTCACGAAGTCTGCGCGAGGCCACTCGGGTCTGGTGCAACGCGTCGGGATTGCCGTGCCGCACGAGTCGCGCCTCATGCGCAAAGGACTTCAATCGTTTCCTGAAGGATCGTTCCAGCTCAGGTGTGCCGGCCATCGTCGACGCTCGGAACGGCCATTGTAACAAACCGGTAACGCATCTGAACAGGAAACGGTCGCGGGTTGTCGACGACAAGTCGATTCACTTCAACATGTTAGGCACTCATGTCCGGCGGCCGGAAGGACGCCGCCAGTGCGCACCCTCGCACCTCATCGCTCGATTGAAATCGCACCGCGACCGGTTGGAGCCGTCACCGTTCAGCGAAGTGTTTCAGACGCCCAAGCGCCTCGGCAGGCCCGGTGCAGAGCCGGCGACCGAGGAGGAGTGCGGCGAGTCGGCCCCGCCAGCCTGGCAGGAACTCGAACTGTCAGTTGAAGGTCACGCGACACGAGGACGCGTCGATCGGCGTCACCGCGATCCGCTCGGAATTTCTGATGCCGAACGGCAATTCAATATCGACGTTGAATTGCTGCGGGGGCTCGAGGCGACCGACATCGAAGACAATCGGGAACATGCCGGCGCGCAGAACGAGACGATCACCGGCGGTCGTAATGCACCGAGGGCCGTCGATCAGCTTCGTCCTGGTCCAGCGCGCGAGCTCGCCCGAATCGGTCAGCAGATGCCAAATGCGTTCGGCTGGCGCATCGATGACGGCTGTCGGACACACGACCATCGCGACCAGTGTAATCCTCCCTGATCAACGCGCGCGTCGCGCCTGAGCACAAGGCCCGCTGAACGCTCCGTCGGTACGGCGGTAATCAAGTCGGGTTCTGGGTGCGATCGGAATCGAGCAAATAAAAAACATCGGTGCGAATCTGCGACGGGTCTTTGGCCCACGCCTCCACCCAATGGCCGTAGATCTCCCAGTTGGGTCCGGCCAGTGTCCAGCCGCGGTCTCGAGACCACTGCCGGATCGCGGAATGCGCGGCGTCGAGTTGATCGTAAGGGCCGAAATGGACGGTCGTGGCGACGGTTCCAGCCGGCGTCTCCGAGCGGATCACGGCATCGTGGCCGACGAATGGGCCCTGCAGTTCGACGCCCGCTTCCACGGTAATCGCGTCGTCGAAATAGATGGCGATGTTCCTGCCGGCTGCGACGTGCTGCGCCCGCAGGGCGTTCCAGGCGGTTCCACAACCGTCGATCACGGCCTTCGACAGGTCGCTTCGGGCCACCCGGCGGCGCACGACGGCGGTCGGTTGAGAGTCGATCTGCTTGACGTGAACGTCGTAGGTCATAGCATCGCTATTATTGAGGGCATTATGTCCCGGGAATCGCGACTCCTCGCCGGAATCCTGCTCGTTGTGCTGCCGACCGTGATGTACGGCGGACTGTCGCTGCTCACCTTCTTAATGCGAGGCGTGTCCGGATACGCCGACAATCCATTGCGCCACGATCTCTGGCGCGCCGGGCACGCGCATGCCGGCGTTTACCTCGTGCTGTCCTTGACGATGCTTCGGTATGTCGACGAGGCTGCGCTGTCGCCGTTCTGGCGGTGGATCGCCCGAACGGGTGCGCCGATCGCAGCGATTCTGATCCCCGCGGCGTTTTTCTTGTCCGTCGCGTCTCCTACGGCGACTCAGCCGAATGCATTGATGAATCTCGCCTACCTCGGCGCGGCGTTTCTTGCGGCTGCGGTTCTGAGCCTGGGTGTCGGCCTTGTTCGGGCGGGGCGGCGCGCCGGGTGACGGAACTCATCGACGATCTCGCCTGACCGGCCGCGCGATCCGCTTTTCGAAGGAGGACATGTGAAAGCAGTCATCATTGGGGAATCGTCCGGTGCGTCGATGGACGCCATCATGGCGGTCTATCCTCGCCATAAGGCTGTCGTCGACTCGTTCAAAGCGCGCGGTGAGGTGATCGGCATCGGCCCATTCGCCGATCGAGGCAACATGGGCATTTTCAGGACGCGCGAAGCCGCAGAGGCATTTTCCCGACAAGATCCGTTCATCCTTGAAGGGTTGATCAAGTCATTCGTGATTCGTGACTGGAATGACACCATGCTCGAGTAGAGCGTGATGCCGTTCGGCGCTACTCCTTCGGTTCGGGCAGCAACACGAGCAGCACCCGACCGTCGCCGGGAACATCCAGCTCTCGCCGGTTGGGCCGGAACCCGAGTTTTTCGGCCTCCAGGGAGTAGTGCCCCGCTGTGACCGGAAAGAACCGAAAGGCCCCGTCCCCCGATTTCTCAACCGTGATGGTGCGCGTCGCCCCGCGTTTGTCGATCAGCGTCACCCGGGCGTCGGTCACTCCCTCATTGTTGAAATCGCGCAGCTCCCCCTCAACGGGATACGCCCGCTCGGGTGGGCCTTCCTCTCCAACCCAGCCCGCCGCGCTCGCTTTCGCGAATGCCGGCGGCGTGGGGACGGCGACCGCGGGCAGGTCGGACCGTGAGTCCGAGCCGGGGCGAGCGCCGCAGCTGGTGCTCGAGAGGCAAACGGCGGCGATCGCGATGTACCGTCCGGCTTTCATAGATGCGACCGGACCACCCCTCACTGGTGTGGATGAACCCTTACGATCCTGTGCGGTGCCGCCACCGGCAGTGCCGTGGCGGAGCGGAGTTCTGCGGTGAACGCGAGGTCTGCGCCGGCCTGGACCGACGTGGCCACCAGTGCCGTGATGTCAAGCGCGAGCCCCTCGCCGGCAGGAACGCGCCCCAGCGAGACGACCACGTCACGACCCTGGACGGTCGCCGTTCCCATGTTGACGCTTTCGAAAGCCACGCCCTCTGGCAGCGTGACCACCGCCTGGGTTCCGTTCAGCGCGTAGGCACTGTTGTTCTGGAATTCGAATCGAACGTCGAAGGTGTCGCCCGCTGCGATCGACCGCGGCGACTTCAAGCGGACGCGAGCCTCGCGACCGACGTCGGGCTTCGTAAGGGTGACCTTGTCCAGAAGCGCCGAATGGCCAGTCGCTGGCTGTGAAATCACCGTGCGCGAGGCTGGGTCGAAGATCGTGTCCGGAATCGGGTCGTTCACGGCGTCGCCGAAAAAGTCTCTTCCGAACGGAGCCGGATTCGACGCGGT
>JBPYEE010000672.1:0-5020 GCA_051985095.1 Vicinamibacterales bacterium
CCGATCAGACGTGCTGGCGCTCGTCGTCGGCCAGGCCGGACTGCCGGTCGGCGCCGGCCTGGTCGGGGGCGCCGTGGGTGCAATCGCCGTCGGCGGCTCGGTTGCGAGCCTGTTGTTCGACGTGCGACCCCGTGATCCGGCGGTCATCGTCGCAGTGGCGGCGATCGTCGGGGTCGCCGGGCTGATGGCCTGCTTCGTCGCGGCACGGCACAGCCTGCAGCTAGAACCGGCAGCCGCGCTCCGAGAGGACTAGGCCACGTCTCAGAAATGCCTCGGGAGGATCACGACGCAGCTGAGGTGGGTCATCCCTGGGAAGTTGTCGCGGTACCGCTCCCAACGAGTGCCTTCCGCAACCAATCGGTGATCGCCCGTGTGACCGCCTCGCTGACATGCCTGTCTTTGAGCGAGGCATACTCGGCCGACTCCCCCGTTGTCGCCGAGACCAGGAGATGGTTGACGTCCGGAATCTTGACGACGTCGACCCGGAGCGCACCCTTGCGCTTTCTGGCCAGCTCTTCCAGCCGGTCGGCGTTCGACGGATCGACCTGCGTGTCGAGGGCGCCCTGCACGATCAACAGCGGCTGTTTGACGCCGGGCATCACCTTCGCCGGATCGTTGGCCAGCAGGCTTTGGAATTCAGGGTCGTCGATCTGGCGCCGGACATCGGGCGGCAGCTGGTCGAGTCCTCTGCCGCTGATCACCGCCTCGTTGATCTGCTTCTGGAAGTCGATCCGCTCCTGCTTTTCCGCGGGCGACAGGCTGGAGTGATCGAGGATCCGACGCTGCTGGGCGAGCACCAGCTCGGCGCCGCTGACACCGTTGGCCGCCAGCAGGCCGACAGCGCTGATGTGCCGGTCCTTCGACGCAGCCAGCAGCGCCACGGCGCCGCCCTCGCTGTGCCCGACGACCGCGATGTGCTTCGAGTCGACGTCCTTGCGGTCCGCGAGCATCTTGACCGCGGCGCGGACGTCTTCGGACAAATCTGCCAGGTAGGCGGTTTCGCCGCGTCCGCCTGACTGGCCGATCCCCCGTTTGTCGTACCGCAGTACGATGAAGCCGCTATTGGCGATCGCATCGGCGATCTGTCCGAGGATCGGGATCCCGAAGAGCACCTCGTCGCGATCGTGCGGACCGCTGCCACCGACGAGTACGACCGCCGGCAGGCGGCCCGTCATCTGAGCCGGCTTGGACAGCGTGCCGACCAGCGTCACGCCGTTGTTGCCGAACTTGACCGTTTCGTCGTTCGGTCGGGAAATGGTGACGCGGCGCGACGACACCGATGCGATGTCCTGCCGGATGACGTCCACGTTCTGTGAGGGGATGGTGAGGCGCAGCAACCGTCCGTTGGGATCGCCCCAGACCTCGGCGTCGAGCGATCCGTCGGCGGCGGCGAGCGCCATCGACGTCCGGCGCGCGACCACGAGTCCGGAGACGGTTTGAATCTGTTCGGTCGTCGACTCCCCGATTTTCAGATCGAAGCTCGCCTGACCCGGCACGTACGCGTGCAGGGTGGCTCCGGCCGCGAGGTCGTGCACCCGCGCCGCGACGGCGGCGAAGGTGGCCCAGAACGGACTCGGCAGGATCAGCGCATCGGCGGCGATCGTATCCTTCTTGTCGCGCGCGTCCGCGCCAGTGGCGACGTGCGTCGTCGCGGTCGTCCCCTCGATCCACGTCCGGATGGTGATCGGCTGTCCGCGCGCCGTCCCGTCGATTGTCAGCTCGACCGGTTTCCACTCACCGTCGTAGCGCATCTCGAGCTCCCGGGTCGACACGTCGATCGGCGGGCCGGTGCGGCCGGTACTCGTAATCGTCCATCCGTCGGCGGAGCGTTTCACGGCGATCTGCTCGCTGCCGATCGCGGTGCCGCGAAGGAACACGGTGAAGTTATCCTGCGCCGCCGCGGTTGATGCAACGGCCGATGCGAGCGCGACAAATAAGGCGCGCATAAAATGGCGGAAGACCATGTCGACAGCATACACTGCCGCGCGCGAGCAAGCGGCGTTCCTCGACCGCTCCGGCGGCGGCCGTCTCGCGATCTCGGGGCGAGATCGCGCCTCTTATCTCCAGGGGCTGCTGACGAACGACATCGCGGCGCTCACACCTGGTACGGGCTGCTACGCCGCATACCTGACGGCGCAGGGCCGGATGATCACCGACATGCATGTGTACGAAGTCGGCGACCTGATACTGATGACTCTTCCTGGCGACGTCAAGGATGCGATGCTCGCGCGGCTCGACGAGCTCATCTTCAGCGAGGACGTCCGGCTCGCGGACATGACCGGCGCCGTCGCGCAGGTCGGCGTCGTGGGGCCCCGGAGTGCCGCGCTCGTGGCCGACGTCGTCTCGGATGCGCCGGTTGATCGATTGCAGTCGCTCGTCGACCACGGCAACCTGCGCGCGACGTGGTCGGGAACGCCGGTCATCGTCGCGCGGACCTCTGACACCGGCGAACCGGGCTTCGACCTCTTTCCCATGGCTGAACGGTGCGCCGCGATCGTCGATGCCCTGCGTGTCCGCGCCGTGCCGGAGCTGACCGCCAGCGAGGCTGACGCCCTGCGGATCGAGGCCGGGATTCCGCGGTTTCATCGCGACATGGACGAACAGACCATCCCGCTCGAGGCGGATCTCGCGTCGGCGATCAGCTTCACGAAGGGGTGTTACGTCGGCCAGGAGGTCATCGTGCGGGTGCTGCACCGCGGTCACGGGCGCGTGGCGCGGAAGCTCGTGGGGCTCCGCGTGGATGCGCGTCAGGTCCCGGCGGCGGGGGCGGTGGTGCACGCCGCTGACCGGGTTATTGGCCACGTGACGAGCGCCACGCTGTCGCCGCGGCTCGATCAACCGATCGCCCTCGCCTACCTGCACCGCGACTTCATCGAGCCGGGGACGGTGGTGAGCGTCGGGGCCGCATCCGCTACGGTGACGGCGCTGCCCTTCGCGTAAGTCGCGCGATCAGCTCGTCGTCGGCGGGCGGAAAGCGAAGCTGCCGAAGGTCCGCTCGAGCCACCCATCGGAGTTCCTGTCCGAGTTGCGGTTGCGGCGGGCTGGCGATTTCGCAGGCGAAAAAATGCAGCTCGACCGATCGCTCGGGGTACTGGTGGGTCACGGCGAAGATCTCGTCGCCGATGCGGCTCGCGACCGCCAGTTCCTCGCGCAGCTCGCGTTCCAGGCAGGTGACGAGCGATTCGCCGGGTGCGCATTTGCCGCCGGGAAATTCCCAGTAGCCTTCGAGATGGACGCCGCGCGGCCGCCGGGCGACCAGAAATCTCCCGTCCTGCTCGATCACGGCGGCGGTTACGACGATCGTTTCCGCCACGCGCACTCTTTCGCCATCGGGCACACGAGGCACTTCGGATCGCGGGCGACGCAGACGGTCGCGCCAAAATCCATCAACGCCTGATTGAAATCGTAGACGTGCCGCACCGGCACCAGCGCATCCGACACGGCCCAGAGATGGCGTTTCATGGCATGGGCTTTCGGATCGCCCCGGCCCACGAACATGCGGAAGAGCACGCGCGCGACGTTGGTATCGAGAATGGCGGCCCGCTCGCGGAAGGCGAAGCTGCGAATCGCGCCGGCCGTGTACGCTCCGATGCCCTTGAAGGACCGCAGCGTCGCGTCGTCGGAGGGCAGCCGCCCGCCGTACTTCGCGACCGCTTCGCGGGCGATCGATTGGAGCCGTTTGGGCCGGACGTTGTAGCCCAGCGGATACCACGTCTGCGTCACTTCCTGATCCGGCGCCGCCGCGAGCGCCGTCATCGTGGGGTACTTGGCGAGCCATTCCGCGTACTTCGGCATCACCCGATCGACCTGCGTCTGCTGCAGCATGATTTCAGAGACGAGGATGTGGTACGGATCGGTCGTCTTTCGCCACGGCAGATCGCGGCCGTGGCGCCGATACCAGACGAGCAGTCGCTGCCGGAACCGCCGCCGATCGGGCGGCGCGGGAATCAAAAGCTTCGACATATACTCGGGCTGTGAAACTGTACACGCGCACGGGGGACGCCGGCGAGACGTCGCTCTTTGACGGCACGCGCGTCGCCAAGGATGACCCGCGTGTGGACGCCTACGGCGAGATCGACGAAACCAACGCGTGGCTCGGCTTTGCGCGCGCCGCGGGACTCGACGCGGCGCTCGCCGGGGAAGTGGCGCACCTGCAGCGCGATCTGTTCGCGGTGGGCGCGCAGCTGGCCGATCCGGCCGACAGACTCGCCGCCCGCGTCACCAAGGCCATCGTGAGCGATGCCGACGTCGATCGGCTCGAGCGCCTCATCGATCGGTTCGACGCCGAACTGCCGCCGCTGCGGCGGTTCATTCTCGCCGGTGGCACGCCGGCCGGTGCCGCGCTCCACATCGCACGCACCGTCTGCCGCCGCGCCGAGCGGCGCATCGTGGCGCTCGACCCGCGGGTCGATGGCGTCGTGATCCGGTACGTGAACCGCTTGTCGGACTTGCTGTTCGTGATGGCTCGCCTGGCGAATCACCGCGGCGGCGTCCCCGAAGTCGAGTGGTGATCGCGGCGCTCCAGGTCCCGCTTGACCGCGTCGAACACCGCCCGGGCGAGCTCCTGTGACACCCGTTCGCGAATCGCGCCGCATTCGACGAGCGTGGTGCCGCTGACCGTCTCAATCGCCACGTCCCAGCGATCGCGCGCGATGCCCTCGGGCCGATCGTCGAAGCTTGTCGCCCGCCGCTCGGCGGCGCCCGCGTGGCGCGCCGACACGTAGGCCGCGATGGGCGCACCATTGATCAGCACCCGGACGGCGACGATGAGGTCCTTGTCAATCGATCGATCGCCGTAGTGAAATCGGACTGAATCCTCGCTGAAGAGCACGAGATCGTCGACGGCAGGAATCTCGGCGATCACGGTCCGTCCCAGCGCACGCTCGGAATCGAGCGCCCGCTGACGGCGCTGGCGCATGACCCGGAGCGTCGTCGCCAGGCTGAACGCGATGAAGGCGAGGAGCACCGCGATCGCGCCGGCCACGAGGTCGCGCATTACAATGCCTCGTGACTGACGCGC
>JBPYEE010000673.1:0-4132 GCA_051985095.1 Vicinamibacterales bacterium
CACCACACAGGAGATCTTCGCTTTCGACAAGGTCGGCATCACCCAGGACGGCAAGGTCATCGGCCGGTTCCGCGCGACCGGCGTCCGGCCGAAATGCTGCGATCGACTCCGCGCGGCCGGGATCCACCTGCCCGCCGACATGTTCGAAGGCGTCATGGAGGTGCGGTGATGCTCATCGCGATCGTCGTCTTCATGTTCTTCGTCGCGCTGGTGATGGGCACCTACGCCGCCATGACCTATCTCCCGCAGTTCATGGCGAGTCGCGAACTGCAGCAGCGGCTGGAGGACGTCGCGCCGCTGGCGGACACCGGCGGCGGGGACGCCCCGGCTCTCGTCAGGGAAAACGCGGGCGGCCCGGCGCCGCTGCAGCGGCTGATCGAGCGCTCCGGCGTCAAGACGACATCGAACAGCATCCTCGTCGCCAGCGCGGGCTGTGCTGTCGCGGCCGCCGTGGTGGCGCGGATGTTTACGCCGCAGCTCATCGCGATGGCAGTCGCGACGCTCGTCGGCCTCGCCTCCCCATTTGTCTATCTGAAGTACCGCGCGGGGCGGCGGCTGGCGCGCTTCGAAGAGCAATTCCCTGAAGCGCTCGACCTCTTGTCGCGCGCCATTCGTGCCGGACACGCATTTCAGACCGCAATGGGCATGGTCGCCGACGAACTCGGGGAGCCGGTCGGACCCGAGTTCAAAAAGGCGTTCGATCAGCAGAACTACGGTCTTCCGGTCAAAGAGGCCCTGAATCAGCTGGCCGAACGCGTGCCGCTCCTCGACGTCAAATTCTTCGTCACCGCGGTCACGATTCAGCGCGAGACGGGCGGCAACCTCGCTGAAATCCTCGACAACCTCGCCCATGTGGTCCGCGAGCGATTCAAGATTCTGCGGCAGGTCCGCGTCCACACCGCGCACGGCCGGTTCACCGGGTACGTGCTCCTGGCGCTCCCGGGCGCGCTCGCCGTGGCGCTGTCCTACATCAACCCGGAGTTCATGTCGCCGCTCTTTCACGAGCGCATGGGCCAGACGATGCTGATTGCGGGACTCGTGCTGCAGACGATCGGGTTCTTCTGGATTCGGCAGGTCATCAAGATCGAGGTGTAACCGTGACGCTCCTGCTTCCGCTGCTCGCATTTCTGTTCGTCACGCTCATCGTGGGGGCGGGCGTGCTGGCCTATTCCACGAGCAGCGCATCGACGATTGAACAGCGGCTCGGCGAGGTGACCGGCACCGCGCCGTTTGAAACCGAGTCGCGATACGACCAGATGGTCGTCGACGCGCTGAAGAAAATCGGCGACGCAGTGCCGCGGTCGACGTCGGAGATGGGCAAGCTGCAGCGCCGTCTCGTCGCGGCGGGCTACCGCAAGAACGAGGCGATCGCCATCTTTTTCGGCATCCGGATCGGCGTCGCGTTGTTGTTCTTTGCGCTGTTCTCCCTGCCGATCATCGTGCGGCCCAATCTGATGCTGGCGCTGGGCGCTTGCGGTATCGGGTACGTGCTGCCGGGCATGTTCCTCGCGCGGAAGGCCAAACGGCGCCAGCACCTGATCCGCCTGGGGCTGCCCGACGCGCTCGACCTGCTCGTCGTCAGCGTCGAAGCGGGCCTTGGCCTCGATCAAGCGATTCAGCGCGTCGGCACCGAGCTGACCTTCGCGCATCGCGATCTCGCCGAGGAGCTGGCACTGGTCAACCTCGAGCTGCGCGCCGGCAAGCCGCGATCCGAGGCGTTGCGCAACCTGGGCGAGCGCACCGATGTCGACGATGTGGTGTCGCTCGTGGCGATGCTGGTGCAGACCGACAAGTTCGGGACCAGCGTGGCGCAGTCGCTGCGCGTCCACTCCGAGACGCTCCGGACCAAGCGGCGGCAGCGCGCCGAGGAAGCGGCCGCGAAGACCGGCGTCAAGATGGTCTTCCCGCTCGTGTTCTGCATTTTCCCGGCCATCTGGGTCGTGACGATTGGGCCCGCGGCGATTAAGTTCGTCGAGGTCCTTTTGCCGATGACGCAGCAATGACGGCGCCTGCCTCCGTCTCGCGGATCGACGCGCCGCTGCCGGCGACGGCGCCGCCGCTGCCGCGCACGGTAGAGGACACCGGCCTGTCGCCCGACAGCATCGAGCAGCTGCTCATCAAAACGCTGTATGCGGGGGAGCTGACCGGTCTCGTCATCGCCGACCGCATGCGGCTGCCCTACTTGCTCTTCGAGCCGCTGCTCGAGCGCACGCGGAACCAGCTGCTCATCGAGGTCCGTGGTGCGGTCGGCACCGGAGGCGCGTCGTTCCGCTACGCGTTGACGGATCTCGGCCGCGACCGCGCCCGCCAGTATCTCGACGTCAACCAGTACATCGGGCCCGCGCCGGTGCCGCTGGCGGCGTATGTCGAGGAGACCAACGCGCGGGCCAGCCGCCGCGGCTACATCGATCGCGAGCGTCTGCGCAGCGGGTTCTCGCAGCTGATCGTCAGCGATGCCATGCTCGAACAGCTCGGCCCCGCCATCAACGGCGGCAAGGCGGTGTTTCTGTACGGGCCGCCGGGCAACGGCAAAACGGTGCTCGCCGAAGGCATGGGGCGGTCGCTCGGGGGCGACACCTACGTCCCGTACGCGCTCGACATCGACGGCCAGATCATCACGGTGTTCGACCCGATCATGCACGAAACGCTGGACACCGAAGTGGACGCGTCGAGCGTGATCGCGCCGGAGGCGCGCGATCGCCGGTGGGTGCGAATCCGGCGTCCGGTCGTGATGGTGGGCGGCGAATTGACGCTGAACATGCTCGACCTGACCTTCAACCCGCTGGCCAAGTTTCACGAGGCGCCCCTCCAGCTCAAGGCCAACGGCGGCGTCTTCCTGGTCGACGATTTCGGCCGCCAGCGGATGAGGCCCGAGGAGCTGCTGAACCGCTGGATTGTGCCGCTCGAAAGCCGCATTGACTATCTGACGCTGCACACCGGCAAGAAAATCCAGGTGCCGTTCGACGTGCTGATCGTCTTTGCGACGAACCTCGATCCGAAGTCGCTGGCGGACGAGGCGTTTCTGCGACGAATTCCGTACAAGATTGCCGTCGGCGATCCGACCGTCGACGAGTTCATGGAGATCTTCGAGCTCAACTGCGAGCGGCGGCGGCTGCGGTTCCATTCGGTGATGGTCCAGTACCTCCAGCGGCGTCACTACGGGCCGGCGCAGCGACCGCTGCGCGCGTGCCACCCGCGCGATCTGCTGGATCAGGTCATCGCCCTCTGCCGGTACCGCGGCGTCGAACCCGCGATCACGCGCGAGCTGCTCGACCGCGCCTGCCAGTCGTACTTTGTCGACGAGGCGATGTAGTGAGCGGGGCCGGGGGCCGCGAACACCGTATCCCAGACTTCCTGGTGCGCCTCGGCGTTGGGGTGCTGTTTCTCTTCCTGACGGCGAACCTGGTCGGCGACTTCCTGCGCACGGGGCGCATGACCGGGGTGCTGTTCGCCATGAGCGAAGGGCTCGTCGTGGTCTTGACGATCATCCGGCGGCACGCGCGGCTCGTGGATCGGTCGCCCGTCTCCGCAATCCTCACGGTCGTGTCCGTCGCCGGCCCGCCGCTGCTGAGAGCAGCCCATACGCCCGGGCTGGTGGCAGACGAGCTGACGGCCCTGGTTTCCGGGGTCGGCGTGGTGATCGTGATCGTGGCGAAAATGACGCTGGGCCGGAGCTTCGGGATCGTGCCGGCCAACCGCGGCGTCGTGACGCGAGGGCCGTACACGATCGTCCGGCATCCCATCTATGCCGGTTATCTCATTACGCACGTAGCATTCGTCGTGGCCAATCCGACGGTCTGGAACACGGTCATCATCCTCGTCGCCGATACGGCGCTCATCGTGCGCGCGCTCGTCGAAGAACGCGTCCTGGCGGCCGATCGGTCGTACCGCGCCTACTGTGCGCGAGTCGCCTGGCATCTGGTGCCGGGTCTGTTCTGACGTGCAGCTGATCAATGGCCGAACCGGCCACAGCGTGGGCTGTCACGTCGAACTCGCGTGCACGCGGGCGACGCGTCGGCAGGGTCTGCTCGAGCACGACGCCCTCGATCCCTCGACCGTCATGATCCTGGCGCCCTGTTTCGCGATTCACACCGCCTTCATGCGGTTTTCGATCGACGTGGTGTTCCTGGAT
>JBPYEE010000674.1:0-23810 GCA_051985095.1 Vicinamibacterales bacterium
GTCGCCGGCCGGCGCGCTCCGCGCACTGGTGCCGCCGATCGAGATGGATCACCTTGTGGCCGCCCTCGGTCCGGTGCCGTCGGTCGGCCAGCACACCGACGCGATCCTCGCCGAGTGCGGCATCGACCGGGACACCATCGCGGCCTGGCGGCGTGGAGGGATCATCTGATGGCAGTCAAGGAAGGGTGGCGGGGCCGCGTCTTCGAAGACTTCGTCGTCGGCGATGTGTATGAGCACCCTCTGGGGCGCACGATCCTGCCGGCGGACAACGTGTGGTTCAGCTGTCTGACGCTGAACGCCAATCCGATCCACGTCGACGGCGAGTACGCAAGACAGACCGAGTTCAAGAAGCGGCTCGTCAATTCGTGTTTCACGCTGTCGCTGGTTACCGGTCAATCGGTCATCGATCTGACGGTCAACGCCGTCGCCAACCTCGGGTGGGACGAGGTGCGGCTGCCGCACCCGGTGTTCGAGGGCGACACGATCTACGCGCGCAGCGAAGTTCTCGAGACGCGCGAATCGAAATCGCGGCCGCACGCCGGCATTGTCCGCGTGAAAACGACGGGAGTGAACCAGGACGCGGTCACCGTCATCGAATTCACCCGAACCTTCCTGGTCTGGAAAAAGGGCCACGTCCCCGGTCGCGCGAGGGCGAAGGCGGACCGAACCTAGGCAAACAGCGCGGCCACATCCGCCGCATGGTCGATCGTCCGGAGCGCAGCGAGCAAGTGCCCGGCCCGGGACTGCGGCAGGGTGCGCGTGGCACAGGCCATGAACTTGGAGTCCAGTTCCGCGTCAGCGGCCGGCCGCTCCGGGTAGCCGCGCGCGCCGTTGGCCGCGGCGGTCAACGTGCGGCCGCTCTGCAGCGCGATCGCCACGCGCGCCTGCGTCAGCGGCGGCGCCGACGCGTCCAGTGTCGGATCGACGTGCATCGCGATGCGCGACTGCACGGTCCGGATGCGAGGGTCTTGCAGCTTGGCAGGGTCAAACGTGTCGAGGCCGACGTGACCGTCGACGATCGCGGCGGCGGCGCAGAACGGCATGCTGAACTTGGCTTCGAGGGCCGTCGCCGGTCGTTCGTAGAGCAGCACGGTCGGCGTGATGGCATCTACGCCGATCTCGACCGAGGCGACCTCGTCCCCGGTGAACTGTTCTCGACGCCGCAGGTCGAGCAACGCATCGAGCGACGGATGTGTCGCCGCGCACGACGGGTAGAGCTTCACCGTGATTCCGGTCTCGAGGATCTCCCAGCGGCGGCCCAGGTCGCCGCAGACCTCCAGCGACAGCGACGTGCTGTCCATGGCAGCGAGGAGTCCCTGCGGTCCGTCGATCGCTGAACGACTGGCCGTCATGCCCGCGGCCGCCAGTTCCACGGCGAGGACGCCGTTGCGAGCCGCCAACCCGGCATGGAGCGGCTTGACCATCGTGCCAAAGTTCTCTTTCAGGCCCGAGGCTTCCGAGGCCGCAATCGCGAGCGCGTGATCGGTTTGCTCGGCACTCAGGCCGCGAACCCGCGCGGCCGCGGCGGCCGCGGAAATCGTCCCCAGCGTGGACGTGCAGTGCCAGCCGCGCTGGTAGTGACGGGGATTCATCGCGCGGCCGAGCCGCGCCTGAATCTCGAACCCGACGATGTAGGCCTCCAGCAGGGCGTGTCCCCGGGCGTGGTCCCGCTCGGCCGCCGCCAGCGCCGCCGCCACCAGCGGCGCGCTGGGATGCGCCAGCGAGACGAAGCACATGTCGTCGTAGTCGTGCGCGTGGGCCGCGGCGCCGTTGGCCAGTGCGGCGTTCGTCACGCTCGCGCACAGCGGGGTACCGAGGACGTGACACGGCCCGGCGCCGTCGGCGGAAACCACCTGCTGGACGATGCGCCCGACGGGCTCGGACGCGCCGGCCAGCGTCACTCCGACGGTGTCGACAAAGGCTCGCGTTGCGACCGATCGCGCATCAGCGGGCGGAACGGCGTTCACGACGAAGGCGCCGAGCTTCAGCATTCGGGTGATCCGAGGGCGGCCATGAATCGACGTGTGATGAGCAGATAATCGAGCGGCGGTTTCACGGTCGGCGCCGACTCGGTGACCTTCGCGACGATGACCAAGGGGCCGCTCGCGGATCGATCGGGCGGTCCGGTGGAGCCGGCGCGCGCCGCCAGGTGTGCGCGGAGTTGCTCGTCGGTCCGCGCGGTGACCGCTGATTCGATCCGCATCGCGCGCGCCGCCGCCGCGAGATCGGCGCCCGTTGCCGTAGGCGACGCCTGTCCCCCGGTCGTGGCGTACGCCTCGTTGTCCAGCACGACGAGTGTGAGGTTCGGCGGCTGCAGCAGGCCGATTGTCGCCAGCGACCCGAGATTCATCAGCAAAGAACCGTCGCCGTCCAGGACGATGACATCCAGATCCGGTTGTGCCAGTGCGATGCCAAGGCCGATCGACGAGGCCAGGCCCATGCTCCCCCACGTATAAAAGTTGCGTGGCCGATCGCCAGCTGCGAACAGATCATAGGCCGGATGGCCAAGGCTCGCGACAATGGCCGCGTCCTCGGCGATCGCCACGATCGCCTGGATCGCCTCCAGTCGGGTCATGCCGCGGACGTCAGGCGGCGCGCCAGCAGACAGGCGCCTGGCAGGCGTGCGTCAAAGGCCGCCGCTGCCGCCGCACGCACCCGCTCGGCGACGCCGGCGTCGGACTCGATGGTCGTATGCGGAATCGCAATCGCATCGAGAATCGCGCGCAGGGCCTGTCCCATCGGCGCCTGCGCTGCGTTCCATTCGCCGGCCTCCCCTCGCATGCTGATGACGAGGAGCATTGGAATCCGATACGGAATCGCCAGCGAGGTGATGGCGTTCAGCGAGTTACCCAGGCCGCTCGACTGCAGCAAGACCCCCGGCCGGCGGCCACCGAGATACAACCCGGCCGCAATGCCGCACGCTTCTTCTTCCCGTGTCGCCAGGATCAGGCGGACTTCCGGCAACCGGCCTCCGATGTCGCGCAGGATGTGCGACAAGGGATTGTCCGGCACGTAGACGACATCGCGGATGCCGGCCGCCGAGATGCCGTCAGACACGCCACGAGCCCACCGCGGAATCGGCATCAGTCGCCGAGAATGCGTCCGGATCGAAGCCAGAGGCCGCCGTCGACGACCAGCGTGACGCCATTCACATACGCGGCGGCGGTCGAGCACAGAAACAGCGCGGCAGACGCGATGTCGTCGGTAGTGCCGAGCCGCCCGAGCGGGCACTGCTCAACCGCGTGTCGCCGCGACGCGTCGCTCGTCAACCGCCGAACCCCTTCGGTGCCCTCGATCGGGCCGGGCGCAATGCCGTTGACGCGGATCCGGTGCGGTCCCCATTCGCACGCGAGGACGCGCGTCAGGGAATCGATGCCGGCCTTGGCGGCCGCCGCGTGCGACTGCCCGATTGTCCCGAGATACGGCAACGTCGCGCTGATGTTGATCACGCTGCCGCCGTGCCGCTTCAGGTAGGGCAGCGCGGCGCGCGAGACGTTGAACGTGCCCTTGAGGTCGATGTCGACGACGGTGCCGAACCCGTTGGGCGACAGGTTTTCGGCCAGGCAGATGAAATTGCCGGCCGCGCCGTTGATGAGGATATCGAGGCGGCCCAGATCCGCGACGCATGCCGCCACCATCGAATCGATCGCAGCCGGATCGCGAACATCGGCGGCTGTCGCCACCGCGCGCACGCCGCGAGCCCGGAGGTCGCGCACCGTCGGATCGAGGTGTTCCTGCTTCCGGCTGGTAATGGCGACGTCGCAGCCATGGGCCGCAAAGGCGAGGGCGATGCCGCGGCCGATCCCGGTTCCGCCGCCGGTTATGAGCGCCACGCGACCCCTCAACAGGTCGCGATCGAATACCGTCGTGGTCATCGCGTCGTCCGTCCTCCGTCACGGCGCCAGCGGCGGTGGCGCCGCACCATCGGCGTCTGATTTAATCACATCCTCGAGGACGAAGCGGCCGACGATCCGTCGAGGGTCGGCGCGATGGACGACGGCGGCCGATGGCCGCCCGCGCAGGACGCGCAGCGCCGTGTCGATCGACTGGTCCGGATAGAGACAGGGGCCCTCGTCGCCGGCGTCCCGCACGGCCCCGTCGGCCGGCCGCATCACCTCGCCGACCGTGCGCACGTCGACCTCGCGCTCTTCTTCCATCGATGGCAGCTCCGTCCCGTCCTGGCGCGAGAGCATGTCGAAGAGCCCGTGACGCTGGAACTGGCGCGACAACAGGTACGCGATCGTGTTCGAAATCATGACCGGCAAGATGATGGAGTAGTTGCCGCTGATTTCGACAATCATGAAGACGGACGTCATCGGCGCGCGCAGGATGCCGGCGAAGAGCGTGCCCATCCCGACGAGCGCGTACGCGCCAATCGGCCCGGTGACCCCCGGCGCCAGCTGGCGTTCGATTGCGCAGACGGCGCCGCCCAGCATGGCTCCAATGAACAGCGTCGGCGCGAACAGTCCGCCCGGCGTCCCGCTGACGAACGACGCCGTGGTGGCGACCATTTTGAGCACACACAGCGCAACGAGGGTGCGCCAGCCGTACTGATCGTGCATCGCCTGGTCGATGTACTCGTACCCGGCGCCCATCACCTGCGGAAACGAGATCGCAATCGCGCCGACGAGCAGACCGGCGAGCGCCGGCTGCAGATACCAGGTCCACGGCGGCAGCGCCCGGAGACGCGGGCGCAGCGCGCCGACCGATTTGACGAACACAAGGGACAGGCCGCCGCCAATCAGGCCCAGAGCGGCGTAGGCCATGAGTTCGGCGCTGTGCACGAGGTGGTACGGCGGCACGCGAAACAGCGGTTCGTCGCCCAGGAACCACTGCTCGGTCACCACACTGGCGACGGCCGACAGCACCACCGCGCCGAGGACGCCCGCGCTCCAACGGCCGATGACCTCCTCGATGACGAACAGAACCGCGGTGATCGGCGAATTGAACGCAGCGGCGAGCCCGGCCGCGGCGCCCACCGGCGCGATGAACCGCAGCCGCTCGCGCGACAACGACAGCCGCCGGCCGAACGCCGACGCGAGCCCGGCGCCGATCTGCAGCGACGGATCCTCCGGCCCAAGCGACTGACCGCTGCCGATGGCGAGCGCGCACATCAGAAACTTGCCGATCACGGTGCGGAACGCGATGTAGCCGTCGTAGATGTAGAGGGCGGCCTTGGTCTGGTTGACGCCGCTTCCCCGGACGGCGGGAAACACGCGGACGACCAGCACGGCGACCAGGAAGCCGGCCGCGCACGGTACGACGAGGACGCGGCGCAACGACGGCCGCGGGCCGGAGCCCAAGAGCAGGAGCCGGGTCCACTCGATCGCAAGACGAAAGACGACCACCGCCAGACCGGAGTAAATGCCGATGAGAATCGCGACCAGCAGGAAGAGCTGTTCTTCGTTCAGGCGCGGCTTGCGGGGCGCGGTCGCCGTCATGCCGGCGGTCGACGCTGCGTGAACACCAGCGAGAGCGCCCGCTCGTCGTCGGGTCCCCCGCCGCAGCCGGCGCTGTCAATCGCGGCCATCGTCTCGGCGCCGAAGGCCAGGGCGTCGTCGACGGCGTCGGGGTCGCCGGCAAGCGCGCGCTCGTCGATCCGCGGATCGAGGTCGTCGCGGCGCGACCGGAGGGCCGCCAACTGGTCGGCCGCGCACCGATCAAGGGCGGCCGATGCGATCTGATAGGCGCGCACCACCCGCCGGACGCGTTCGCGCGAGGAGATGCCGCGGGTGTACGGATCGAGACCGATGACGCGCGTGCTCAGATCGAGCATGCGCACGCCGTCGGGGTCGAGGCCGGCGGATTTCGCGCGGTCGAGATATCGCCGCGCGGTGCGGTAATCACCCGTATCGAAGGCGACCTCGCCGGCGAGGCGCGCCGCGCCGGGATCGGTCGGATTCGACGGCTGGTCGCTGGCGAGCGCGACCAGCTCTGCCTGCGCCTGGGTCCGGTCGCCGTGGGCGAGCAGGAATCGGGCGAGTTCGAGCCGCGCCTGGCGCCGCAGTCCCACCGCGTTGGTGTCGTACGCGCCGTCGACTGCGAGGCGATAATGGCGGACCGCGTCGGCGGCCTCGTCCTGGCTCGCGTACAGCCGCGCGAGCTCCAGGTTGACCATTCCGTTGCCGGGCTCGGCGTTCCACAGCGTTTGCAGCTCCGCCGCGGCTTCCTGCCGTCGGCCGGCGGCGATGAGCGCCCGGGCGAGCTGCAGGCGGTACGCGCCGCGATCGCGGGCGTACTGATTGGCGGTCTGGTAGTCGTCGGCGGCGACGCCAGGATGGCCGGCGGCCAGATCGATCGCGCCACGGCGAGCCCAGCCGGCCGAAATGGCCTCGCGTTTCGCGCGGGCGGCCGACGCGAGCGTGTTGACGAGCCCGAACGCCGGCACGACGCCGACGACGATCAGCGCCAGCAGGGTGCGCCGGCCGAACATGCCCTTCAGTTTACCGATTGCCGGCGACGGCGTGGATGCCGGCGATGGAGAAGGCGGCGATGTGCTCGGCAACCGCGCTCACCTGAGCTGGGGTGAGCTTCGCCCTCAGACCGATGCGATCGGCGATCGCGTTGGGCAGATAGGCGATTGATTGCGCCTGAATGCTCGCCGCGCAGCGCAGCACGCGCGGGTCGGTCAGCTCACACTGCAAGACCGCGGAGACGAGCGTCATCAGGTACTCGATCCGCGGGCGAATCCCCTGTTCGACGAGCGCGTCGAGCGCCGGCGTCGGATCGTGCATTTCGCGGGCAATCACGCGCTGCAGCTCGTCGGCGCCCGACCCGAGGAGGCGCCGGTTGAAGATCATGATGTACTGCCGCAACTGATCCTCGGCGCTCCGCCCGGCGCCCGCCTGTCGCGCCGCCTCGTTGGTCGCGCGCATCTGGTCGATCGCCGACTGCACGATCTCCCGGTACAGCCCGAGCTTGTCGCCGAAGTGGTAGTTCACCGCCGCGACGTTCGCGCGCGCCACCCGGCAGATTTCGCGGACCGTGACGTGCTTGAACCCGCGGTCGGCGAACAGACGCGTGCCGGCCTTGAGCAGCCGGTCACGCGTCTCGCGGTCTCCGTTCTTCACAGCGTTCGCTTGAACAACCGCGTCGCGAGCGTCATCGCGACGGTGGAGAATCCGAGCAGAAACAGCAGGTCGTAGGCAATCGCGTCGAACCCGGTATTCTTCAGCAGCAGGCTCTTGAATGCGTGGACGGCATAGGTGAACGGGTCCACCACCGCGATGACCTGCATCCAGCCGGGAAATCCCTGTTGCGGGTACACCGCGCCGCTTGGAAAGTACAGCACGGTGTTGAGAATGCCGAAGATCGCGCGCGGCAGCAGCGGATCGGTCACGCGCACCATGAGGAGGAACATCAGGCTGATGAGCGCAAACGCCGTCACGACCACGACGACGAAGAGCCGGAACAACCGCATCAGCGCGAACGGATTCGGCACGCCGGCGATCAGCGATCCGATGAGCATCAGGAACATGCCGGAGATCACGGCCTTGATCGTGCCGGAGATGTTGAACCCGGCGATCAGCTCGAACTTGGAAATCGGGGTGACGAGGTAGCCCTCGTGCAGCCCGCGCGCCTTGTCGTCGATGAAGATGATGCCGCCGCCGATCATCACCATCATGAAGATCGACATGACCACCGACCCTGGCAGCAGGTACTGCACGTACGGCACGTAGGGGTAGACCTCGACCACATCGAGCGTCGCCTGGCCCGGAACGCGCGGCAGGTTGGCGGGTGAGTTGTACGCGGTCAGCATGCCGCCGAAGGTGCCGGCCAGCGCGCTCGACACGAAGTTGTCGGTGTTGTCCTCGATCAGGGCGATGCGCGGCGCGTTTTTCTGGAGCTCGCGCCGTGAGAAGTCGGGCGGAATGGTCAGCACGCCGTTGACCCGGCCGTTGCGCAGATCGGTGAGCGCCTGCCCCTGGTCGGCGTAGTCGACGGTGTCGATCGTCTGCGCCCCCGATGCCAGCGCGCCGGCGAGCTCGCGGACGCGGACCGCCGGTACGCCACGATCCTGATCGACGATCCCGACCTTCAGATGCTTGACGTTGCCCCCAAACGCGTAGCCCAGCACGACGAGCTGCACGATTGGGAACACCATCGACATCGCGATCAGGACCGGGCTCCGGCGGAACCGCCGCAGCTCGCGTTCGATGATGGCCCAGGTTCGACCCATTATTGCCTCCGCACCATGAAACCCTGACGGTCCATCGGATTGGCCTCCTGCAAGGCGTCGCGCAGCGCGCGGCCGGCGTAGTGCACGAACACGTCGTCGAGCGTCGTGCTCGTGACCGACAGCGATTGCACCGTGACGCCGTGTTGCGCCGCCGTGTCCATCAGCGCGAGCGTGGTTGCCGGCCCGTTCTGCGACGAGACGCGGAAGACGTGGTCTTCACCCGACACCGCTTCGACGTGCGGCAGCTGTTTGAGGATGCTGCTCCACCCGACGGGCATGTTCTCACCGAAGCTGACTTCGAGAACGTTCTTGCCAGGAATCGACGCCTTCAGCTTCATCGGCGAGTCGAGCGCCTTCAGGTCGCCGTGATCGACAATCGCGATTCGATCACACAGCTTGTCGGCTTCGTCCATGTAGTGGGTGGTGATCAACACGGTCAGGTCGCGCTGGGTCTTCAGCCGTTCGAGCATCTCCCAGACCGCCACGCGCGACACCGGGTCGAGGCCGGTGGTTGGCTCGTCGAGAAAGAAAATGCGCGGCTCATGCACCAGCCCCCGCGCGATCTCGACGCGGCGCCGCATGCCGCCAGACAGATTCTTGACCGGCGCGTCGCGCCATTTCGTCAGCTCAACGGCCTCCAGCAGCTCGGCGATCAACCGGACCCGCTTCTCGCGCGGGACGCCGTACAGCTTCGCGAAGATGATCAGGTTCTCCTCGACGCTGAGCTCGAGATCGCTCGTCATCGCCTGCGGAATGACGCCGATCGACTTGCGTACCTCGTCGGCCTGGCTGACGATGTCGAACCCGTTGACGATGGCAGTGCCGGCCGTGGGCAGCAGCAGCGTGACCATCATGCGGATGAGCGTCGACTTGCCGGCGCCGTTCGGTCCGAGCAGGCCGAAGATCTCCCCTTCCTCGACGGCGAAGGTGATGCCATTGACGGCCGTGAAGTCGCCGAATTTCTTGACGATCTGCCGAACGTCGATCGCATTCATCGTGGCGGCTCGGTCACCGGGCGCGCCGCCTGGAGCGGGCGGGGCGCGATCGCGGCGGCGCGCTCGTCAGCTGAGCGGGAGCAACACATAGGCGGTCATGCCCACTGCGAGCCGGCGGTCGTGGTTGTCGGCGCGCAGTCGGATTTCGAACGTTTTGATATCGCGTTTGGTCCGGCTGACATCGCGCTGCGTGGCGAAGCCGGCGTCGACACCCCGGTAGATGACCGTCGCCTCGCGCTCCTCGCCCGAGGGCAAGCGGATGGTCATGCGGTCGCCGATCCGGACGCGATCGATGTACGTCTCCTCGACATCCGCGCGGATCCAGAGGTCGTCCGGGTTGATGAGCGTCACGACGGGCTGGCCGGGGGTCAGGACTTCGCCGGACCGCGCCGCCTGCACGTCAACGACCCCGTCGATCGGGGCGCGAAGCTCCGTGTACCGCAGGCGCACGTCCGCTTTTGCCTGCTGCGCCGCCGCCGCGGCCCGCATGTGCGTGTTGGCCTGCAGCTGGCTGCGTCGGACGGCGATTTGCTCGGCGTTCGACCGGGCGAGCTCGACCGCCGCTCGCTGCGCGTCGACCTGTTTGTTCAGCGCGTCGACCTTCGCCTGCGCCGAGGCAAACGTGGTCCGCGCCTGGTCCAGCTCCTGCGGCGAGGCCACCTTCTGCTGAGCCAGATCCTGGGTGCGCTGGAAGGTGAGCCGTGCGCTCTCGAGATCGGCTGCCGATGCCTTCACCTGCGCTTCGGTCGAAGCCAACGCTGCCTCCGCCTGCCGGATCTGATCGGTGGTCTGCTGCTGCTGGTAGCGCAGGGCGGCCTCCGACTCCTGAACCTGGGACGCCATGCCGGCGACGTTGTTGCGGTAATACACGGTGTCGGCCTGCAGTTCCTCCGGCCTGATGGTCGCGATCACCTGACCTTTTTTGACGGCGTCGCCTTCCGTCACCATCAGGTCCCCGAGCTGGCCGGCGATCTGCGGACTGACGATCACGTCATTCGTCGTCACGATGCCCGTCAGGACGACCGAGGTCGGCCGCGAGCGCGCGTATGCATACCAGCCACCACCGCCTGCCGCGAGCAGGACGAAGACGAACATCAGTCGTTTGCGCATGTCAAACGTCGTTTTAAAACAAATGTTTGAATAGGTCAACCCCTCGCGCGCTGTTGGTACAATCTCCCGCGGACCGGGGCATCCTCATAAATGCTTGCATTTGCAGCGTCGGCGGCTACCAGCCTGCTCGTGATCGGCACGGCATTGCGCATTGTCCGGGTCGTCTGGACCGATCTGACCGCTGAAGACGCCGCGATTCGCGTCGGAGTCACCGCCACCGGGCTGGTGGTGGCGACGATGATGCTGCTCGGCGCCCTCCGTGCCCTGACACCCGGCCGGGTGCTTCTGGCGCATGCCGCCGTCGCCGCCGCGTCGGGGCTGCTTGGCCGGCGCACCCGCTGGCGGCGTCCCGCTGCCGCCGCCCTCGACCCGTCGATGGCCGCCCCGATTGGGGCCATCGGGGCGCTGCTGGCGTTTGCCGTCGCCTTCGCCGTCTCCCGGGCGCCGTTCACGCTGTACGACAGCCTGAGCTATCACTTGTTCTTCGCCGGGCGGTGGGTGCAGGACCGGGCGATTTCGATTATTCCGACGCCCTTCAGCGACGTGGCCCAGGCCTACGCCCCCGCCAACGGCGAACTGTTCCTCGCGTGGTTGATGCTGCCGCTCCACAGCGATGCGATTGCCCGGATGGGTCAGCTGCCGTTTGCGATCTTCGCGGCGGCGGCGCTCTACGCGATTGCGCGGCGGTTGGGCGCAGAGCCCGCAAAGGCGATTTATCCAGCGGCATTCCTGCTCTTCGCCCGGCCGATCGTCGAGCAGATGATCGGCGCCAACGTCGACCTGATTTGCGCCGCGCTCTTCCTCGCGTCGGTTTACCTCATCGTGATCGCCGTCGATCGCGATCGACGGCGGGATTGGGTGCTGTGCGGCGTCAGCGTGGGGTTGTACTGTGGGACGAAGTACCTGGCGCTGGTCTACGTGCCGGTCCTGGTCGCCCTGGCATGCGCCCGCGGCCTGCCCCGGCGACTGGTGTGGGCGGCGCCAGGCATCGCGGCGTTCGCGATGCCCTGGTACGTGCGCAACTGGATGGTGGCTGGTTCGCCGATCTATCCGTCGAGCCTGACAATCGCCGGTATCATGGTCGCGCGCGGCGCGTTCAGCCGCGCCGCGATGTTCAACACGGTTTTTCACTCAACCGACGTCACGCTGTTTCCAGCGATGGCGGCGCATGCCATCGGGCCGACCTTGTTCGTTCTCTGGCTGCCGTGTGCGCTCCTCGGATGGCTGGTGATGGCTCGGCGCGGCTGGTGGCCGCACGGCGCGCTCGCCGTGATGCCGCTGGCGATGGTGCCGCTCTACTGGTTTGGGGTCCCGATCAACATCGATTCGCGGTTCCTGATGCCGGCCGTCGGGCCTGCCCTCCTCCCGCTGGCGTTCCTCTTTCGCCGCAGCCGGCGGTGGAATGCCGCGGTCCATGTCGCCTACGCGGCCGGCCTCGCGTGGCTTGTCATCGGCTCGAATCGGTCGCTGCCGGGAACGTTGCCGTGGTTCATGAGCGGGTGGCTGTCGCTGCAGGGACTCGTTGCGCCGCCGTTCGTGATGTGGTACTTGGTCTCGGCGCTCATCTTGGCCGCGATCTGGACCCTCACCACACGCACCCGGCAACGCACGGTTCCGCTCTTGACGGTCGCCACCGCGGGCATTGCCGCAGCGCTCGTGTGGGCCGGGCCGCGGAGGTGCGGACCCGAGGGGTGCGAGTACCTCCAGCCGACCTCGCCGTTCATCCGCGCCGGCTACCTTGACTCGTGGCGCTGGCTGAACGCCAACATCCACGACGCGACCGTCGCCTACACGGGGATCAATCTGCCATATCCCCTGAGCGGCCGGGACCTCACCAACCGCGTGATGTACGTCAACATCGACGGGCGGGCGCGCTGGCGGTTTCACGACTATGACCGGGCGTACCGGACGGGGCGCTTCGCCCCGACGCCGCCGTTTCTGGCCACCAGTTCGGGCGAGCTCCGGCCGGTCGTGAACAGGACTGGACCGCGCGACGATGCGGTCCGGCCCCGGTACGACCGGATGGAAGGCATCCGGGACGCCTGGATCTTCAATCTGCAGTCGATGCGGGTACAGTATCTGTTCGTCGCGATGCTGTCGGCGTACGAGATCGATTACGTGTGGCACAACGAGGGCGGCTTTCCGATTGAGGACGACTGGGCCGCCCACGATCTCGCGCGGTTCCACCTCGTCTACGCGAACCCGCAGGTGCACATCTACGCGATCGATCGTGCAGCGAAGGCCCAGGCATGAGTGCGCGGCAGACGCTGTCGATCGTGATCCCTGCCTATAACGAGGCGGGCAACATCCTCGGGACGCTCGAGAACGTGACCGGCGCGCTCGTCTCGGTCCCGATTGACGCCGAGATCCTGGTGGTGGACGATGGCAGCCGCGACGGGACCGGTGCGCTCGTGAGCGAGAACCAGGCGCGGTTTCCGGGTGTGCGGCTGCTGGTCAACGAACGGAACCTCGGGTTCGGCGCGACCTACCGTCGTGGCGTGGCCGCGGCGGCCCGCGAACACATCGTCATGGTGCACGGCGACAACGCCTGGGGCGCCGAGACGCTCCGCCAGTTCTTCGCCCGCACCGGCGAGGCGGACATCATCGTCGGATACACTCGGCACATGTGGCGCTCGCGTCCGTTCGCGCGTACGCTCATCTCGAAGTCCTTTACGCTCATCGTGAATCTGATCAACGGCCGGTGGCTGCACTACTACAACGGCCTTCAGATTCATCGCGCGGATGTGCTGAAGGGGCTCGTCATCGAATCAACCGGCTATGGATTCCAGGCGGAGGTGCTGGTGAAGGCGCTCCGGCTGACGCGGACCTTCATCGAAGTGCCGATGGACCTCATGGAACGGGAACATGGCGAGAGCAAGGCGTTTCGGCTCAAGAACGCCGTCGACGTCGTGCGAACCCTGCGACATCTGCGCACCGTCGCCTCGGAGACGCCGATTCGATGAGCCTCGAGTTCGTGCGCGCCCACCTCGAGGAGACGGCGCGGGTGGCCGCGACGATCGACGCGAATGCGGTCGACCGGATGGCCTCGACCCTTGCCGCGATCCGCGCGCGCGGCGGGCGTCTATTCTTTCTCGGTGTCGGTGGCGGCGCCGCGCATGCGTCGCATGCGGTCAACGATTTCCGCAAGCTGGCGGGTTTCGAAGCATATGCGCCCACCGACAACGTCTCGGAGCTCAGCGCGCGCACCAATGACGACGGATGGGACACGGTGTTTGCGGCCTGGCTCGCCGGGAGCCGTCTGGGCGCGAATGACGGGGTGTTCGTGTTTTCGGTCGGTGGCGGCAGCCGGGAGAAGAACATCAGCGTCAACCTGGTGAAGGCGCTCGAGTATGCGCGCGGAGTCGGCGCCGCGATTCTCGGCGTGGTCGGCCGCGACGGGGGATTCACGGCCAGGGTTGCCACCGAGTGCGTGATCGTCCCGACGGTCAACCCCGCCGCCGTGACGCCGCATACCGAGGCGTTCCAGGCGGTGATCTGGCATCTGCTGGTGTCCCACCCCGCGGTCCGGCGGGAACACGGGAAGTGGGAGTCGGTCGGATGATGCGGCCGGCCGTGTTTCTCGACCGTGACGGCGTGCTCAACCGCGCGGTTGTCCGCGACGGAAAGCCGTATCCGCCGGCGTCGGTCGACGAGCTGGTGATCGCGCCCGACGCCGGTGACGCCCTGGGGCGCCTCGCGCGCGCCGGCTACCGGCTCGTCGTCGTCACCAACCAGCCGGACGTCGCCAGGGGCCGCCAGCGGCGCGAGGTCGTCGAAGCGATTCACGCCGCGCTGGCAGACGCGCTGCCGATCGACGAATTCCGCGTCTGCTACCATGACGATCGCGACGGCTGCGAGTGCCGCAAGCCGGCACCCGGGCTCCTGCTGCAGGCACCGGCCGCGGATATGCCGCGCAGCGTCATCATCGGCGACCGCTGGCGCGACATTGCGGCGGGTCGCCGCGCCGGCGTCGGGGCGGCCGTCTGGATGGACCGCGGGTACGATGAACCGTCGCCGACCGACTATTCCGCACGGGTGACGTCGCTGGCGGACGCCGCCGACTGGATCCTGACGCGTCATCTGCGCGTGAAGATCTTTGCCGACGGCGCGGCGCTGGACGACATGAAGGCCTGGGCTGCCCGGCCGTGGATCCGGGGGTTTACCACCAATCCCACGCTGATGCGGAAAGCGGGGGTGCGGGCCTACGGGCAGTTCGCCCGTGAGGCGCTCGCCGCGATCGGCGAACGGGCGATCTCGTTCGAGGTGTTCTCCGACGAGTTCGGCGAAATGGAGGGGCAGGCGCGCGAGATCGCGTCCTGGGGACCGAACGTGTACGTGAAGATCCCGATTACCAACACGTCCGGCGAACCGGCGACGCCGCTCATCCATCGCCTGTCGCACACAGGGGTGCAGGTGAACGTCACGGCGGTCCTGACCCTCGCCCAGGTCGACGCGGCCGTCGACGCGCTGGCCGAGGGCGCCGCGTCGACCGTGTCGATCTTCGCCGGTCGCATTGCCGACACCGGGCGCGATCCGGTCCCGATCGTCAGCGACGCCGTTCGCCGCGCGCGGCGGGCGCCGTCGGTCGAACTGATTTGGGCGAGTCCGCGCGAGGTGCTGAACGTGTACCAGGCGAATGCGGTGGGCTGCCACATCATCACCGCCACGACCGATTTGCTCGCGAAGCTGTCGCTCGCCGGCAAGGATCTCGCCGAGTTCTCGCTCGAGACGGTGAAGATGTTCCGCGACGATGCGGTCAAGGCCGGGTTCACGCTGAAAGGAGACGCGCAGCTGGCATGATTGGCGCGGTCGAGCGGATCCACCAGCGCAACAAAATCGTGACGATCGACGAGCTGCCGCGCCTGCGCGAGCGGCTGCGGGACCGGCGCATCATCCAGTGCCACGGCGCGTTCGATCTCGTCCACCCGGGACACCTCGGTCACTTCGAGGAGGCGCGCGCCCTGGGCGACATCCTGGTGGTGACGGTCACCGGCGATCGGCACATCACCAAGAAACGGTCGGTCACCTTCACCGAGGAGCAGCGCGCCCGTCAGGTCGCGGCGCTCGAGATCGTCGATTACGTCGCGATCATCCAGGAGCCAACCGCGCTGTCGGCGATCGAGGCGCTGCGTCCCGACGTCTATGTGAAGGGGCCCGAATACGCCGACCTCACGCTCGACAAGAGCCGCAGCATCTATCACGAGATGCGCGTGCTCGAATCCTACGGCGGCAGGATGCACTTCACCTCGGGCGAGACCTTCTCCTCGACGAAGCTGTCGCACTTCCTGCTCGCCGCGCCCGACGCGGCGCAGCGGGATCCGCTGCTGCGCAACGATCGGATCCGGTTCAAGGACATCTCGTCCCTCGGGTTTTCGCTGGATCAGCTGAAGCAGTTCGTGGCGCGCGCCGCCACGCTGCGCGTCTGCATCGTCGGCGAAACGATCGTCGACGAGTGGGTCGACGTGGCGCTGACGAATCTCTCGACGCAGTCGCGCTGCGTCGCGGGCGTCGAGACCGCCCGAGTGCGGCAGATTGGCGGCGCCGGCATCATCGCCCGCCATCTGGCCAACTTCGTCGGCGAAGTCCATTGCTACTCGAACGGGTTCGTGGCCGAGGCCCCGCCCAACGTGCACCAGACGCCGCTCGCCGCCGGCGACCTCGTCGAAACGCGCTTCGTCGACGCCGACACCGGCCGGCCGGTGTTCAAGTCGCGGACCGTGACGCTGTCGGAGGTGCGCACGCAGGCGGTGCCGCGGTTTGACGATTACGATCTCGTGCTCATCGCCGACTTCGGCCACGGCCTGTTGGACGCGAGTGTCGTCAACCACCGCATCGCCGATCGCCAGCACGCGACCGTCGCGGCCATGGCCCAGGTCAACTCGAGCAACTACGGCTACAGTCTGCCGATCAAATACGTCGGCGCCGATTACTACAGCCTCAACCGGATCGAAGCGGAACTCTGTCTTCACGAACGCCATCTCGCCCTCGAAGAACTCGTGACCCGGACGGCGCGGCTGCTCCAGAGCGAGTCGGTCTCGGTCACCGACGGCGATCACGGAGTCATGGTGACCCGCAGCGGGACGCGCTTCATGCTGCCGTCGCTGAGCGTCAGCGTCGTCGACACGATTGGGTGCGGCGATGCGTACTTCGCCCTCAGCAGCGTGGCGCTCCGGCTGGGCCTCCCGGCCGCCCTCATGGCGCTCGTCGGCAGCATCGGCGCCGCCGCCATGACGCAGCGACGCTGCAACGAGAGCGCCGTCACGGAGCCCGAGTTCCTGACGATCGGGAAGATCGTCATCTGATGGCGCTCCTCGTCACCGGCGGCTGCGGGTATATCGGCACGCGTCTGACCGAAGCGCTGCTGGCCCGCACCGACCACGCGGTCACCGTGCTCGACACGGCCTGGTTCGGCAACTATTTGCCGCCGCATCCGCGCCTGACCGTCTGCGTCGGCGATATCCGGCAGGCGGAAGGGCTCGATCTGTCTCCCTTCGAGGCCGTGTTTCACCTCGCCGGGATCGCGAATGACCCGTCGGTCGCGCTCGATCCGTACCGCTCCTGGGAAGTCAACGTCCTGGCGACCATGCGCCTGGTGGATCGGGCGGCGCGCCAGGGGGTGCAGCAGTTCATCTTTCCCTCCTCGGGCGCGGTCTACGGCGTCCGGTCGGAGCCGCGCATCACCGAGGATCTCGATCTGATGCCGATCTCCGATTACAACAAGACGAAGATGGTCGCCGAGCGCGTGATCCTGAGCTATGCCGACCGCCTGACGACGACGATCTTCCGTCCGGCAACGGTGTGCGGCTTCTCGCCCCGCATGCGGCTCGACCTGGCGGTCAACCTGCTGACGATGCAGGCGCTCAGCCAGGGGCGGATGACGGTCTTCGGCGGCACGCAGGTGCGGCCGAACATTCACATCGACGATCTCGTGGATCTCTATCTGTTCGCCTTCGATCGCCGGCTCGGGGGCGTGTTCAACGCGGCGTTCGAGAACCTGACCGTCCTCGAGATCGCCGAGCGCATCGCCGAACGCGTGCCGGCGGAAATCGTCGTGCAGGCCGACACGACCGATCCCCGGTCGTATCGCCTCTGTTCAGATCGGTTGTCGGCGGCCGGCTTCGCGCCCAGGAAAAACGTCGGCATCGCGGTCGAGGAGCTGGCCGACGCCTATCGCGACGGCCGCCTCGTTGATCGACCCAACTGGCACACCGTCGGCTGGATGAAACAACACAACTTAGGGTAAACGGGTGAACAACAGGATTCTGGTGCTCGGGGGCGGCGTCGCGGGCGCGTCGATCGCCTACTACCTCACGGAAAAAGGGTTCGACGTCACGATCGTCGAGAAAAACAGCCGCGTCGGCGGCCTCGCCCGGACGTGTCATTACGCCGGCCATCCCTACGAATTCGGACCGCACATCTGGTTCTGGCCGGGCGGCACCGAGACACCCATCAACAAGACGATCGTCACCCTCACCAACAACGAGCTCTATTACATCGACCGGCGGCTGTTCACCTACGTCGAGAGCGACCGGCGGAAGTACCGGTATCCGGTTCATTACGCCGACGTCGCGGCGATGCCGGAGCGCGACCAGATCGAGCGGGAGCTGCGCGAAAACCGCGACGAACAGCTGAAACTGATCGAGGCGCGCCTGCCTGAAATCGGAAACTGCAA
The DNA here is from genome assembly GCA_051985095.1 of Vicinamibacterales bacterium. GTDB lineage: Bacteria > Acidobacteriota > Vicinamibacteria > Vicinamibacterales > CAVVIG01 > Gp6-AA45. The sequence goes on from JBPYEE010000674.1 coordinate 17,957, forward strand.
GTTCGCCGAGTACTTTTCCGCCGCCATCGGCGCGACCCTCTACGACAAGTTCATGGCGAACTACACGTGGAAAATGTGGAACATCCCGGGCGACGAGCTCGAGACCTCCATGGTCTGGGCGGATCGGTTCCAGAGCGAAAAGGGCGCGCCGACGACGCAGAAGGTGACGGGGTACGATCCGCTCAAGTTCGACGACCACACGCTCGGCAAAGGGATCAGGTTTCAGGTCTACCCGAAGCACGGCTGGAACGCCGTCTGGGACGCGATGGCGGCGCGGTCCACGATCATCCGCGATACGATCACCGGAATCCGCGACGAGTTCAAGCAGCCGTACGTGCTCGCGCGGAGCGGTGAGAAGTACTATTTTTCCGATTACCACACGGTGTTCAGCTCGATCGACATCGATCGGCTCTGGGGCGAGGACACGCTGCCCTACACCGGCCGGATGATGATCCCGCTGCTGATTCCCGGACTGGCGACGGCATTCCCCGAGGGCGCCGAATCGCTGCACTACTCGTCGTGCGAGTTTCAGACGCGCGTCACCGAGATGAAGGCGATCACGCGTCATTCGAGTCCCGATACGCTCATCCTGATCGAAGTGCCGGTGCTGCCGGGCGCCGCGAAGTGTTTTCCGGCGAACACGATCGAGTACGCGACCGAGCACAACCTGTTCGCGGAAAAGGCCTACCCGCAACAGTCGGAACAGGCCTTCTCGACCTACCGCGCGTACCTCGAGCGCGGCAAGAAGATTCCGAACCTCCGCTACGTCGGGCGGCACGCCGAGTTCAAGTACTGGGGGATGGCGGAGACGGTCAATTCGGCGTACGAGAAGAGCCTGGCGTTCGACGCGGTGTAATGGGGCCGCTGCTCGTCCTCCCGTCGACCACCTCGCACAAGCACGAAGCGCTGATTCCGACGCTCGAGGTCTTCGCGCGGCTCGGGTTCACCGATGTGGATCTGAATCTGAACCATTTCATCGAACGCGGCACCGACGTCGATGCCGTGCGCGCGGCGCTCGACCGGCACGGGCAGCGCGTCTGGATCGCGTCGGGCGGATGGTGCGACTTCTTCGACGAAGGCGCCGCCGCGGAACAGACGCAGCAGTCGGTGGATCGACAGACGGCGCTCGCGCGCCGCTTCGGCGTCGATCGGCTGCGGCTGTTCTTCGGCCGCCTGCCCTACGACCAGTACACGCCGGATGCGCTGGCGGCGTGCGCCCGCCATATCCAGCAGATCGCCGATCGGCATCGCGATCTTCAGTTCGTCTTCGAGAACCACGACGGAGCCTCCGCGCACCCGGCGGTCTGTCGCGCCGTGCTCGAGCGTGTCGAACGGACCAATGTCCGTCTTGCCTTCGATCCGATCAACTTCGAGCATCGGGGCGTTCGCGCGGCCGACGCCCTCACGGTCCTCCAGCCACTCGTCGGGCACGTCCATCTGAAGGGCTACGCCGGCGGCGAGTTCTGCGGATTCGGCGAAGGCGACATCGACCTGGTGCCGACGTTGACGACGCTCGTCGCCGGCGGCTATCGCGGCGCGTTCACGGTGGAGTACGAGGGGCGTGGCGACCGCACAGTACGTCTCTACGAAAGCGTTCACCGCGCCCGCGCGGTCGTCGCGACGCTCGTCGCCCCGGTGCAGTGACGGCGGCGCGAATCGCGTCGCAGGCGGAGCGCGGTGTCGGTCACCGGTTCCGCCGCGGACGGCGGCGCGATCGGCCGGCGAGCTCTTCAACGATTCGTCGCTCCGCGTCGGTCCTTGCGCGCAGATAGCAGTCGATCGCGTCGGTGATGATCCGCCACTGTGGCCGCGAAGCCACCTGGCTCAGGGCGTGCAGGGTGGCTTTGACCTCGCCGGGCACACGGATGCTCAGCTGCGGGTAGTCCTTGACCTTCTCGCCAGCGCGCGCGCCGGCCGGCGGGCGACCGATCGGACGCCGCTCTTTCGATGCCTTGGCTGCCATGAGGATGTGAGAGAGGAAATAGTCGAGTTTTTCGCTGCGCCTTTTGCTACTGCTGTGTTTGTGCTACCAACAACCTGTCGGTATAATCCGCGCTCGTGCGCTCACCCGCAATCCCACCCCCATCATTGCTACGCCAGAAAAACCGAGTGCGCGCAGGGAGCGGTCGGACCGCGAAACGATCGAAGCCGGGACCCGGCCGGCCGCCGGTGCACACCGAAACCTGGTCCAAGGTCTCTGTCGTGCTGTTCGATCGACAGATTCTTCATCTCGACGGCCTCACCACCGTCAGCCGGGGCAAGAGCGGGAAGTTCCTGAACCGGGCAGAGATCATCCGCGCCCTGATCGACGGTCTGATTGACAGCGGGATGGACATCTCCCAGGCTGGATCAGAAGCCGATCTGCGGGCGCGCGTCGCACGGCGTCTGGGCACGCCCTACCGCTAGCGCACCGCACGAATTGTACGCAATCAGACATTTCGTTCCACACCATTTGAACCCGCGCGGTTCACGGTAATTGAGGGGTCAGCGGCGGCGGGCGCCGTACGTGTGTGGCCTGCTCGAACGCGAAGGCCACGCGCAGCAGGTCGGGTTCAGCGAACGGCCGTCCGAGGAATTCCACGCCGACCGGCATCGCGTCGTCCGCGAACCCTGCCGGAACCGTGATGGCCGGCAAGCCCGTCGCGGCGCTCGCCGCGCAGTTGCCGCCCGTCTGCGGCTCGCCGATTTTGGCTGCGGTTCGACGCAGCGTCGGATACACGAGCGCCGTCAGCCGGTTGGCGTCGAGCAGCCGCAGCAGCCGGCTGCGCAGCGCTTCCTGGCGCTGGACGACCGACCGATACTCGTCCGAGTCGAGCGTCGAAATGTCGTTCGATCGCCGGAACGCCTGTTCGAGCGCCGGCAAGTACACGCCGCGGTCGAGGATCTCGGACAGCGACCGCACCGGCGCCCGAGGCGTGTTGTGCAGGTACGCGTTCAAGTCGAACTTGAACTCCCACCGGATGAGCGACACATCGGCTTCGCTGGGAAAGTCGGGCGACGGCACGTCCACGGCGTGGGCACCCTGCTGTTCCATCGCACGCATCGCGACGCGCACGACGCTGCCCGCCCGGAGATCTTCGGGCTCCTGGCCGAAGAGCGGCAGCAGCACGCCGATGCGGGCGCCGCGCAGCCCGTTCCGGTCGAGGGCCGTGCGATAGCTGGCCGGAACGTGTCCGGCGCTGCGCGCCGTGATGGGATCATCGGGGTCCGGCCCGACCGTCACGTCAAGGATCGTCGCGACATCCGACACCGTCCGCGCGAGGGGTCCGCCGACATCCTGCGAATGCGCCAGCGGGACGATCCCGCTGCGGCTCGACAACCCCAGCGTCGGCCGCAGACCAACGAGGCTGTTGTGCGCCGCCGGATAACGAATCGAGCCGCACGTGTCGGTGCCCATGCCGGCAGCGGCGAAGCTGGCGGCGACCGCGGCGGCCGTGCCGCCGCTCGACCCGCCGGGATTGCGCGTCGGATCGTATGGGTTCCGTGTCTGTCCCCCGAGCGAGCTCACCGTCGTGATGCCGCGCGCGAACTCGTGCAGATTGGTCTTGCCGAGGATCACCGCGCCGGCGGCGCGCAGTTTCCGGACTTGAAACGCGTCGCGCTCGGCCATCGACCCCTTGAGCGCGACAGATCCGGCGGTCGTCGGCATGTCGGCCGTGTCGAAGTTGTCTTTGATGACGAGCGGAACGCCGTGGAGCGGCCCGCGTCGGTGGCCCGCTGCACGCTCCCGATCGAGCGCTGCGGCTTCGTCGAGCGCTCGCGGGTTGATCGTCAGCATCGCGTGCAGCGCCGGCCCCCGCTGGTCGTACGCGTCGATGCGATCGAGATACGCCTGGACGAGCGCGCGCGAGGTCACCGCGCGGGCGTCGAGGGCTGCCGCGAGCTCGAGAATGCTCTTGTCAGTGACGTCGAAGCGGCCCGGCAGCGGCTGTGCTGCCCCGCCTGCCGTCGCGGCGAGGGCCGCCGCCACGGCCGCGGCCCGCACGCGAGCCGGCTTCATGGCAGAGCCAGTATAGCGTTCGGACCGACGAGGTGTCCCCGGCGGCCCGAAGCTGAGCCGCAGCGAACGCGCGTGCTATTGTTTCGCCGGAGGTGCGCGTGACGGATGCGGAGCGTGAAAAAGCCGAACAGCTCATCAGCCAGCTCGAACTCACCGTCGGCCAGATCTTTCCGCGCGACGCGGGCAACGCGTCGCTGATTGCCTCGATGATTCAAAACCTGAACGGCCTGCGCAGCCTGCTCGGGATCGTCCGACCCCACTGACCGCCTTGTCCGGCCGCTCCCTATCGCCGCACGCCGGCATCGGCGCGCGCCGTGGCCTGCGACTCGTTGACGCGAAATCCCAGGCTCATCAGTAGGGTGAGCGCCAGCAGCGCCGCCGCCGAAATGTAGGGGGTGACGTCCCCGAACTGCTGCAGCGACGCGTTGCCCCAGACCGGACCGAGCGTTCGTCCGAGGCTTTCGACGCCGCTGGCGGCGCCCTGCACGCGCCCCTGCTCGTCGCCGCGGCCCACCAGACTGACGAGCGTCGCAATCGTGGGGTGGCCGAAGCCGATGCCGAATGCCAGCGGCACCAGGGCGATTGAGAACCATCCGACCGACGGGGCGAACGCCGCCGCGATCAAGCCGACGATCGTGCACAGCAACCCGACGATGAAGGTCGGTTTGTCGCCGAGGTGTTTGACGATGTGCCGGATGAACCCCCCCTGGATGATCGCCCCGAGGACGCCAAACGCCGCAAAGAAGTAGCCGGTCCGCGAGGCATCGAATCCGAATCGGTCGGCCACAAACAGCGCGAACGTCGTCTGGAAAACGGCGAACGCAAACCAGTAGAAGAAGTCGATGATGAGGATCCGGCGCACCAGCGGCCGTTCAAGCAGCGCCGGCAGGAATCTGAACGGATTCCAGTTACCGGTGCCGGCGTGCGCGCGATGGATCGTTTCGGGCAACCAGGCCCACGCCATCGCCGTCGCGACCAGGGTGATGGCGGCGGCGGCCCAGATCGGCGCCGTGTAGCTAATCCTGGAGAGGACGCCGCTCAGCGCCGGACCCAGGATGAAACCGAGGCCAAAGGCCGCGCCGATCAATCCATACGCGCGTGCGCGATCCTTCGGTTCCGTCACATCGGCCACATAGGCCCGCGCGGTCGAAATGTTGCCGCCCGACAGCCCGTCGACGATGCGCGCCGCGAACAACATGATCACGCTGTGCGCGACGGCGAGCATCACGAAGCTGACGACGGTGCCCGCCAGGCTGAACACGAGAACCGGCCGGCGGCCATACCGATCGGAAATGTCTCCGAGCGCCGGCGCCGCCAGCAGCTGGCAGAGTGAAAAGATCGCAAACAGCAGCCCGATCACGAGTGGCGAGGCGCCAAACGTCTGGGCGTAGAAGGGCAGCAGCGGAATGATGATCCCGAAGCCAATCAGGTTGACGAGGATCGTGAGGAAAATGATGAGCAGCGGACGGGTCACGGTGCGAATGGGTAAATGGGAGCGTTAGTGAATGGGCCAGTGAGTGAGTTGGTGAACTGGAGACGGAGCGGCTCGCCGGTTCTCGCCCGCTCCAGTTCTCCAACTCTGGTTTGAGTCTATATGTGTGTGACCATTTCGTGGACGCGGCGGCCGCCGTGCTCGAGCGAGGTGAGCAGGATGTCGGCGGTGACCGGCGCACGGCGGAACGCGTCTTCCCCGACCGCGTCGGCGATCGCATTCATCACGGCGCCGTAGCCGGCCCCGACCGGCGGTTCGCCGACGCCGCGCGCCCCCACCGGCGTCTCGGGATCCGGCAGCCCCAGGGCTTCGGTCTGCATCGTGGCCGGAATGTCGAGGATCGTCAGCGGCCGATTGTGGTG
>JBPYEE010000675.1:0-4481 GCA_051985095.1 Vicinamibacterales bacterium
CCCTTCAAGAACTCGACGTTGGTTGCGCCGGCTTTGCGCTGATTCTCACGCGCGAGCTCGAGCATCTCATCCGTCATGTCGAGCCCGTAGACCTTGCCCGTCGGCCCTACCCGCCTCGCCGAGAGGAGGACGTCAATCCCGCCGCCGGATCCCAGGTCGAGGACCGTTTGGCCCTCCTCGAGCCTCAGCAGTGCCGTCGGATTGCCGCAGCCGCGCGACGCGGCCACCGCGTCGCCCGGCAAGCTGGCGCGTTCCGCGTCGGAGTACAGATTCGAGGTGATGGGATCGCGGCAGCCGCACGCCGTCGGGGCGCAGCCGCCGCTTTGGCTGACCGACTTCGCGATCTGACCGTATTTCTCGTGAATCGCCTCGCCGACTGAGCCGGCAGAGACTGGTCGCTCCGGTGTATTCGCATTCACGCATATGACTCTAAGCCCGCCATGCTATATTTGTCAAGACGGATATATGAGACAACTCCACGAGCTCGAGGGACTGTTCAAGGCCCTGGCGGATTCGACTCGGCTGCGGATCCTCGGACTCCTGCTCTCGGGTGAAGTGTGCGTCTGCCACATTCACGACAGTCTCCGGATCCCACAGCCGAAAACGTCGCGCCATCTGGCGTACCTGCGGCGCAGCGGCCTGGTAGAGACCAGACGTGACGGACTGTGGGTCTACTACCGATTGTCAGACTCGAGGGAACCCGTCCTTCGAACAATCCGGGAGGTTGTGACCCACGCGCTCGGGCATCTTGAACCCGTTCATCGGGACAGGGTCCGGCTGCAGAAGAAAACGGGCCGCTGCACATCACAGGTACCTGAACAGCCGACGCTTGCGTGCTGCGGTGCGAGCGCTGATGTCCGACGAATCCAGGTCAACCGGTAACGCCGCGGCCGCACGCGGTCAACGCCGCCGCGTTTGGATTTTCGCCGCAGACCATGGATCGCACGCATCTGAACCGCGGGACCGTGACCATGACAGTCGCGAGTCGAGATGGCCTGGGGTTGATGTCAGGGGTGGGCCCGCTTCCGACACGAACTTGAAAGACCGGGACTCGGTGTTCATTCCTGACGGAGCTGGAACGGTGTTGCCCCCCAATCGCCGAACATCCTGAAGCCGGTCAGGTAACTATCGGATCGGTCCGTCGCTGGTGTTAAAGTGGGGTCGCGATCTTGCCCCGTACTTCGCGGCTTCCTGCGAACGAGCCGTTCCAGACTCGCTCCTCTGAAGGTCAGCCGCGATACGAGACGACATCGACCCGACGTCGCCGGTGACGCCCGGGATCGTCCGCTGCGACAGAGGGAGCTGGTGTCATGAGTCGGAAACTCTACGTTGGCAACCTGCCGTTCGAAGTGGGTGAGGCCGACCTCCAGGACCTGTTTGGCCGTGTTGGAGCCGTGGAATCGGTTACGGTGATGCGCGATCAGATGACGGGTCGCGCCCGTGGCTTCGCGTTCGTTGAAATGGGTACCGACGAGGACGCGCAACAGGCAATCACCCAGTTGAACGGCAGTCAACTCGGCGGCCGTGCCCTCACCGTCAACGAGGCGCGACCGAAAACCGCACGAACCGGCGGACAGGGTGGCGGCGGCTCGCGTCGTCGTCGCGAGCCTCGCTGGTGATGAGTGGCCAACCGCCCGAATCGCATCGACCGGGAGCCTTCATCCGTCGCCCATGCCAGGTCGCAAGCCGGTTGAGCCACGGGGGACCGCCGCCATCGGTCGCATCGCCAAGCTGGCGGTTGGTCAGGGCCACGGTTTCATTCGGCTGAACAACGGGCGCGAGGTCTTCTTTCACCGCGCGGACGTTCAAGAGGGCATCGCGTTCAACGACCTGAGCGTGGGCGACCAGGTGACGCTTGAAGTGCTCGAGGACGCCGTCAGCGGCGCTCGCGCGATTCGGGTTAACCGGCGACCCGCGCGATAAACGGCTATACTGTCGGCTCCCGCTTTTCTGAGCCTTCGGCCATTCAGGCCAGAGCCCTCACCAAAGCTGCTGCTTGCGAGGGCCTTGTCATGATTCGTCGGCCGCCCGGCCTCAATGCGTTTGAATTCGCGGTGCTGGCCGGTCTCCGAGCGGCTCAACTGCAGCGCGGCTGTTTCCCCCGGGTCGTGCCGTCCGACAAGGTGGCGGTGACGGCGCAACAGGAAGTCGCGGAAGGCAAGGTCATCCGTGCCGCTCCGACGCCTTCAGAGCCCATCGCGGAATCCGATCATGTTCAGGTCCTGTAGTCCGCGCGTCCACCTCATCAACCCAAGCTCTCAGTCATTCGGTGTCGCGGTGATTACGCCGCGGTGGCTGTACGTGCTGGCTGCCGCCACCGGCACCAAATATGGCGACCCGCGCATCGTCGACGAAACGCTCGAGCCGCTTGATCCGGAGTCGGTCGCGGCGGGAGACGTCGTCGGAATCGGCATTCACACGGGCAACGCGCTCCGCGGCTACGAGATCGGGCGAGCGGCTCGTGAACGTGGTGCGTGGGTCGTCTTCGGTGGGATCCATGCCACGCTCTTTCCCGACGAGGCAGCGAAGTATGGGTCGGCACACGCCGTGGTCAAGGGCGACGGTGACCTGATCTGGCCCCGGGTCGTGGCGGATTGCTTCGCGGGTCGCCCTGAAACGGTCTACGAGGGCGGACGTGTCTCCGGAGACGACTTTGCCGCCGCGCGCTGGGATCTCCTGCCACGAGGGCGGTACATGTGGGCCTCGGTCCAGACGGTGCGTGGATGCCCGAAGCATTGCTCGTTTTGTTCGGTCTGGCGTACCGATGGACAGGAGCCACGTCAGCGCGGCGTCGATCGGGTCGTCCGCGAAATCGTGGAACTGCGGCGCATCGGCTTTCGGTTCATCGCCCTCGCCGATGACAACTTTTATCCCGTCACTTTCGAGGATCTCGCACAGGCGAGGCGCCGAGCGGACCGGACACGATTGCGCGAGCTCGAAGCCATGCGCGACGAACGGTTCACGCTGATGGCGCGCCTGGCGGAACTGCCTGACGATCTCGTGTTTTACACGCAGATCACAATGGAGGCCGCTGAGGATCCCGCCTTTCTGGACGCGATGAAGCGCGCGAAAATCCTCGGGGCGCTGGTCGGTGTCGAATCGGTCACGCGCGAAGGCCTCAAGGCCGTGTACAAAGGCTTCAATCTTTGCGGCGACGACCTGGTCGCTCGACTGCGCGCGTTTCGGCGTCACGGCATCCACGTGCTCGGATCGTTCATTTTTGGCCTGAACAGCGACAATGCCGACACCTTTGATGCGACAGTCGCGCTGGCGGAGCGGGCGGACCTCACGTTTGCGCAATTCGTTCCGTTGACGCCGTTTCCCGGCACCATTGACTTTGAGAACTGGGCGGCAGAGGAACGACGTCGAGGCACCACGGTCGACGGCGTCCCGCTCACCGAGCATTGGCTGATCCCCGAAGAGCGGCGCCCGCGGGTCTATGCGCAGCACCCGACGATGACACTGGAAGAGATCAGACTTGGAACGCAACGGGCGTGGGATCGTTTCTACAGTTGGCGACAGGTCTGGAAGCGCTCGCGCGTGGTCGAATCGATGCGCGCGCGCCTCGCCTTTGTGCTGGTCTCGAAGCTGTATCGGCAGATGTACGCGAACACGGGAATTGCGACGGACAGCGCGCGCGTCCAGCGCTCTGCACGATGGGCACGTTGGATCGGTTACGCGTGCCGACGGCTCTTCATCGGCAATCCGATGCCTGATCTCGGAGTCCCCGGCGAGCAACTCGAACCCGCGATCAATTAATCGACGAGGCAACGATGGCGCGAAGATGACGGTAACCAAACGATAGCAGCGGATTCTCCAGGAACGCTATCAGGCGGATCGAGCCAATCTGCGCCAGGTGGAACGCGCGCGGCTGGAAGAGAGCGACAGATGGGTCGCCTTCCTTCGAGCAGATTTTCAAAGTCAACAAGCACAGCTCGAGTTGTTCAAGACGACGGGCGAGCCAAGTCGCCTGTTTCCCTGAAAACCTTCAATCCGGCTTCGGCGATCAGGGCTGTGACCATCGCCGGCTGGCCGAACTCCAAATGCGCAGCTCCTGAACCCTACTTCGCGAACAATCGAGGCAGAAACGTTGTGAGCGGCGGCGCGTACGTGATGAGCAGCACGCCGATGTGGAGCACGATGATGATCGGCAGGACGGCGCGGAACACGGCCGGCACCGATTTGCCGAATCGATACGAGGCCATGTAGACGTTCAACCCGACCGGAGGCGTGAGGTATCCGAGCTCCATGTTGGCCAGAAAGATGATGCCGAGCTGAATCGGATTGACGCCGTAGGCTTGGCCCAGCGGCACCAGCAGCGGAACCTGGATGATGATGACCGAGACGCAACTCTCCGCCCGTGATCGATCGAGCCGTGGGACGGTTCGACGCTGAACGGCGTTAAGCTCAGCGCACAGGATTTCGAAACGTTGCGTTCTCGTTGGTGGTCTGCGTGTCGTGCTCGGCGTACGCCCGTTGGA
>JBPYEE010000676.1:0-8004 GCA_051985095.1 Vicinamibacterales bacterium
AGCGGCTACCGCCGCGGCACGAACTACATCCAGGGCTACACCAACGTCGGCGACTTTGCCGGGACGGTCGCCGTCGGGCTGGGCAACCGGGCGGAAATCTTCGGCTCCTTCCTGTTCCTCACGCGGATCGATCGCGACACGCGGCCGCTGTTCAACAACGACCCGAGCTTCGGCGGGGTCGTCTTCCGCTATCCGAACGTGTCGCAGTCGTGGACGGGTGACCACGTCGGGGACCTGTATCTGGGCGCGAAGGTCAATCTGGTGTCGGAGGCACAGCAGGCACCGGTGGCGGTCGCGATCCGCGGGCTGGTGAAAGTGCCGACGGCGTCGGCGAGCCTGGGGGTCGGGACGGGGAAGGCCGATGGCGCGCTGGACCTGGTGCTCAGTAAAGACGCGGGCAAGGTGGTCGAAGCGGCGGGGTATGCGGGGTGGGAATTTCTGGGCCAGCCGAACGGCTTCACGACGCCGAACGGGGCGTTCCAGTGGGGCTTCGGGGTCGGCCTCCCGTCGCACGCCGTCGTCCGGCTGACGGCCGAGATCAACGGCGAGGTGCCCAACCGCGACACGGCGACGCTGACGCCGGGCACGACGCTGCTGGGGACGGATCTGAGCCTGGCGCCGGGGACCTCGGCGGTGCCGAACCTGCACCGCGCGACGCTGGCGGTGACGGTGCAACCGCACAACGGCTTCTTTTTCGGCGTCGGCGTGAGCTGGAACGTCCCGCAGCAATCGCGCGATGTCACGCTGGCGCAAGACAACCCGTCGCTGATTGCCGACTATTGGGACTGGCAGGTGCGGATCGGGTGGCACCCGGGCGTCCGGCAATACGTGCCGCCGCCGCCCCCGCCACCCCCGCCGCCGCCGCCACCTCCGCCGCCGGTCCACACGCTGACGGTGCGGGCGGCGTGCGACCCGTGCACGGTGGAGATCGGCAAGAGCTCGACGGTGACGGCAACGGTGTCCGACTCGCAGAGCTGCGCGGTCACCTATCGCTGGAGCGCCCCGACCGGCACCCTGGCGCAACCGGCCGAGCGGCAGACGCTCTGGACGGCGGGGCAGCAGGAAGGGGCGGTGCCGGTGACGATCACCGTGACGTGTCCCACCGACAACAAAACGGCGAGCGACACGGTGCGGATCGACGTGACGCGGCCGCCGGTGCGCAACTACACGTTCGAGGACGTGCACTTCGACTTCGACCGGTATTCGCTGCGGCCGGAAGCGACGCGGATTCTCGACGAGGCGGTGGCGGCGATGCGCGAAACGCCGACGCTGCGGCTGACGATCGAAGGGCACACGTGCAACATCGGGACGGCCGAATACAACCTCGCGCTGGGGGATCGGCGGGCCACGGCGGTGCGCGATTATCTGGTCAGCCGGGGCATCCCGACCGACCGCCTGCAGACGATCAGCTACGGCGAGGAGCGGCCGAAGTACGACAACTCGCGCGAGGAGACGCGCCGTCTGAATCGCCGCGCCGCCCTGGTGGTGCGCTTGCAGTAGTGTAGGGGCTGGACCGTCCAGCCCCTGTGTCGCAGGCCACAGACGTTCTCATCGCGCAACTCTCGAGCGGCCGCGCCGTCCTGCGCGACGCGGCCATCGCACGCCTCGCCGTCATCGGCGCGCGCGTGGTCGATCCGCTGATTCAGCTCGCCTCCTCGGCCGCGACTTCGCCCACCGTTCGGGTCTCAGCGCTCCGCACGCTCGAGCGAATCGGCGATCGGCGGGCGCTGGCCCCGGCGCTCGGACTGGCCGCCGATCCGGACGCCGAGATCGCGGTCGCGGCGATTGGAGTGGCCCGTGTGTTCGTCACCGGGCGCCACGGCGTGGACGCTGTCGATCGGCTGACGGCGGTCGCCGTCGACCGGACACGTCCAAGCGTCGTGCGTGCGGCAGCCGTCGACGCCTTGAGGCAACTGGGGCCCTCGACCATCGCACCGTTATTGAAGCAGGTCGCCGACGACCCCGCCCTGCGGCTCTCAACCCCGGCCGCGATGCGCGCCGCGATCCAGGCGGGCGCGACCGGACCGCTGCCGGCCCTCGTGAAGTTCGTCGACGAGGTCCGCGCCCGCGAGCGCGCGGCACCGGAGGACGAGCGGGCTGAGTGGACCGCTGTCCGCGGCAACGTGCACGCCGTGATCGCTGCGCGGGGCAGCACCATCGCGCTGTACGATCTGCGTGAAACGATCGAACGCACGGCTGAGCCGTTGCCGGCGGATTTCATCGCGGCGTTGACGGGCGTCGGCGACGCGACCTGCCTCGAGCCGATCGCCGCCGCCTATGCGCGCGCGACGAACGTGCGGTGGAAGAAGAGCCTCGCCGATGCGTTTCGCACCATCGCGAAGCGCGACCGGATCACGCGGCGCCACGCGACCATGAAAAAAGCGCTGAAGCGTGCGCCCGATCTGGTCAGTACGCTTTAGCGAACAACGCCTCGACCGTCGCCGGCGCGTGGCCCCGCAGACAGAGGCCGCCGGGCGCCCCGCTGCCGAGCGGGATGTTCCGGACCGTCGCCTGCGTGTCGGCTTTGATCTGCGCCTCGCAGTCCGCCTGGCCACACCACGGCGCGATGACGAAGCCGGGGCGGCCCTCCATGATCGCGATGAACTCGTCGTAGGTCGACGTCCGCTGCGTGTGCTCGTCGCGAAAACGGCACGCCCGGTCGAAGAGCGCCTGCTGGACGCTCGCGAGCAGCTCGACCACCCGCGCGGCGATGCCGTCCATCGGCACGCTCTGTTTCTCGCGCGTATCGCGGCGCGCGACGAGCACGGCCGACTTCTCGATGTCCTTTGGCCCGATTTCCAGCCGCAGCGGGACGCCGCGCAGCTCCCATTCGGCGAACTTCCAGCCCGGACGATCGTCACGCTCGTCGAGCGTGACGCGGATGCCAGCCGCGCGCAGGCGATCCTGGAGCTCCTTCGCTTTCGGCAGCACCGTTTCGCGCCAGTTCTCGCGGCCGATCGGCACGATGACGACCTGATACGGCGCGACTCTCGGTGGCAACACGAGCCCGCTGTCGTCGCCGTGCACCATGATCATGCCGCCGACGAGCCGCGTCGTGACCCCCCAGGAGGTGCCCCAGACGTACTGCACTGATTTGTCCCGCGCCTGAAACTTGATATCGAACGCTCGCGCGAAGTTCTGCCCGAGGTTGTGCGACGTGCCAGCCTGCAGCGCGCGGCCATCGCCCATCAACGCCTCGATCGAATACGTGCGCAGCGCGCCGGCAAACTTCTCGCTCTCGGTCTTGCGTCCCTTCACCACGGGCATCGCCAGCTCCGACTCGCACACGTCCGCGTAGAGATCCAGAATCCTGAGCGTCTCCTCTTCGGCTTCGGCTTCCGTCTCGTGCGCCGTGTGTCCTTCCTGCCACAAGAACTCGGTGGTCCGCAGGAAGGGATAGGTCTTCTTCTCCCATCGCACGACGTTCGCCCACTGGTTGATCAGAATCGGCAGGTCGCGCCACGAGTGGACCCAGTTGGCGTACATCGTGCCGATGATCGCCTCCGAGGTCGGCCTGACGACCAGCTTCTCTTCGAGTTCCTCGCCGCCGCCGTGCGTCACGTACGCCACCTGCGGCGCGAAGCCTTCGACATGCTCCGCTTCCTTGGTCAGGAGGCTTTCCGGGATGAACAGTGGGAAATACGCGTTCACGTGACCGGTCGCCTTGATGCGCGAGTCGAGCGCCTGTTGCAACAGCTCCCAGATCGCGTAGCCGTACGGTCGGATGACCATGCAGCCCTTGACGGGCGAATAGTCGGCGAGCTCCGCCCGGCGGACGACGTCCAGGTACCAGCGCGAGAAGTCTTCGCTGCGGGAGGCGATCTCGGTCACGAAGGAATCGGCTTGTTTCGGCATTACCACATATCTTACTTGCTGTCTCGCCGTCCCTTCGCGTCGGGTATCCTAGCGTGCAGCCCGTGATGGATCCGGTTCGCATCGACGTCGCCACACCGTCGCGTCACTACCCGGTCACGATCGCCGACGGCGCCCTCGGCCGCGTGCGGCGTCTGCTCGACGACGTGAAGGCGCCCGAACGGCGGTTCATCGTCTCGAGCCCGGTGGTCTGGCGATTCCACGGGCCCGAGGTCGCGCGCGCCCTCGGCAGTTCCGAGGCGCCTATCCTCGTCGCCGACGGCGAACGCCACAAACACCTCGCGACCGTCTCGCGGATTTACGACGCGCTGACGCGCGCCAACGCCGATCGAGAGACAACCCTCATCACCTTCGGCGGCGGTGTCATCGGCGACATGGCCGGATTCGCCGCCGCGACCTACCTGCGCGGCATCCCGCTCGTCCACGTGCCGACGACACTGCTGGCGCAGGTCGATGCGGCCATTGGCGGCAAAGTGGGCGTCAATCACCCGCTCGGCAAAAACCTGATCGGATCCTTCTACCAGCCCCACGCCGTCATCGTCGACCCGCTGGTGCTGGCGACGCTGCCCCGGCGCGAGTTCCGCGCCGGGTTGTACGAAGTGATCAAGTATGGGATGACGTCGAGCCCGACGCTGTTCGATCGCGTCCGCCAGCAGAAGCGGGAAATCTTCGCCCGCACCCCCGAGGCGCTCTTGCCGCTCATCGCCGAGTCGTGTCGTATCAAGGCCGCCGTCGTCGCATCCGACGAACGGGAAGGCGGACCGCGCCGCGTGCTGAACTTCGGGCACACCGCGGGACACGCGCTCGAAGCGGTCACAAAATACCGCCGGTACCGGCACGGCGAAGCCGTCGCCTACGGAATGCTGGTTGCCGCAGCGCTGGGGCGGACGCGGGGCGCCCTGGCCGAACTCGATCGCCAGGCGCTTGCCGAGCTCATCGCAGGCCTCGGGCCGCTGCCGCCGATCGCCGATGTCCCGGCCGGCCAGATCCTCGAGGCGATGAAACACGACAAGAAGATGGTGGGCGGCCGGCTGAATTTCGTGCTGCCGATTGCGGTGGGCGCGACGACGATTGTCGATGACGTGACCGACAAGGAATTGCGATCGGCGCTCAAGAGCGTCGGCTTCAGGAACTGAGCGCAGTCAGTTCTCAGCGATACCGTAATCTTTCAGTTTCGACATCAGCGCCTTGTAGCTGACCTGAAGCAGCTCGGCGGCCCGGCCGCGGCTGCCAGCCGCTTCCTTCAGGGCCAATTCGATCTTCCGGCGCTCGACTTCAGCCACCACGCGGCGCGTCACCTCGGCCAGCGACCCGGACAAGTCGATCCGGCTCCAGGGCGTCTCGTCGTTGACCGGCTCGGGAACCGGTACGGCGCGGAAGGACAGATTCAGGTGACGGGGATGGATGGTTTCCTCCTCCGTGAGAATGGCGGCGCGCTCGATGCAGTTCTGCAGTTCGCGGACGTTCCCGGGCCAGGCATACGTTCTCAGCTCCTGCTCGGCCGCGGGCGACAGCAGCAGCGGTTTCTTGTTCAAGTCGCGGCAGAAGCGCTCGATGAAGTAGCGCGCGAGGGTCGAGATGTCCTGAGGACGCTCGCGCAGCGGCGGAATCAGGATCGGAAAGACTGAGAGCCGGAAGTACAGATCCTCGCGGTACTGACGCGCCGCGACCGCGGCTTTCAAATTGCGGTTCGTCGCGGCAACGACGCGAACGTCCACCTGAATCGGAAGGGTGCCGCCGACGCGTTCGAACCGCTTTTCCTCGATCGCCCGGAGGATCTTCGCCTGGAGCGGCAGCGGCAGGTCGCCAATCTCGTCGAGGAACAGCGTGCCGCGATGGGCGAGCTCGAACTTGCCGGGTTTGCGCACCGCGGCGCCGGTAAACGCCCCCTTTTCGTGCCCAAAGAGCTCCGTCTCGAGCAGCGTCTCGGGAATCGCCGCACAGTTGATCGCCACAAACGGACCATCCGAACGGGGACTGAGGACATGCAGCGTCCGCGCGAACAGCTCCTTGCCGGTCCCGCTCTCGCCCTCGAGGAGCACCGTCGTATCGGTCGCGGCGGCGCGATGGAGCGCCACGGACACCTGCTTCAGCTTCGGATCGTCGCCCACGATCTGCGGCGCGCCTCGGCGCTGCGCGAGCTCCTCCCGGAGAAGCATGTTCTCCGTCGCGAGCCGCCGCTGGGAGAGGGCGCGTTCGACCATCAGCAGGAGATGGTCGGGATCAACGGGCTTGGCCAGAAAATCGAGGGCCCCTTCCTTCATTGCCGCGACGGCATCCTGGATGCTGCCGAACGCCGTCATCACGATGACGGGCATCGCGGGATCGAGCTCCTTGGCGGCGCGCAGCACACCGAACGCGTCTCCCTCGGGCAGCCGCAGATCCGACAGCACGACCGCCGGGTGGCCGGCCTGCAGCGCCGATTCGGCTTCGCGCTGGTCGCGCGCCTCGATGACCGAATGCCCCTGCGCCTCGAGGGCATGCCGGAGCATCGTGCGCAGCGAGTCCTTGTCCTCAACGAGCAGGATCGGCGAATCGGCGGCTCGACGGGTGCGGGTCGGTCCGGCGTCTGCGCGGAACGGCCCGGCGGCACGTCCGGCCGTCACCGCAGCCAGCCGGGCGGTACGCCTGCGCGCCGCGCTTCTTCGTCGAAGTCGGCGAGCGCCTTTTTGTCGTCGGCGATCTGCTTCTTCAGGCGGTCGAGCTCGTCGATCGCCTTCTGCCGGTCGCTGCCGATTGTGCGCTGCTTGACGGGATCGGCCTCGTTGACGAAATCGCGCGTCAGCGCGTTGATGCGGCTCTGCAGCGCGTCGGAGTACGTCTGGTCCCGCGAGAGCGCGTCCTGGAGCGCTTTCAGCCGGCCCGCCCAGTACTTCTGGTCCTTGACCGGTTCCTTGTCCCGGGCGTCCTTGTCGTTCGCGTCCTTCGCGCTCTTATCCCTGGCGTCCCCGCTCTTGGCCGCATCGGAGGCCTCAACCGACGTGGCCGATCCAGGGGCGTCGGCCGGGGGCGGCGGGATGCCGCCGGCGGAAGCCGGCGCGAGATCGTCGTTGGTGAGCACCTTCGACGGCGTCCTGATCTCCTTCCGTCGAGCCTCCTCCCGTCGGGCGACATCGGCGAGGGACTGCGCGGCGACCGACGCGACCGTGGCGAACGCCGCCGCGATCAGCGCAATCGTGAGCAATCGTGGACTTCGCATGGCCTGCACCGTATATATCGGCGCGGCGGCCATCCTACGTCAGCAGTTCGGGAGGGTCAACGGGTGCGAGCTGATTCTCAAAAGCGCTTCCAACTGAATGCGCTCATCATCGTATTGCCAACGGTAAAGAACGACGTCGAGAGGTGCCGATCGTAGTGAATGCTGGCGTTGCCGGTGTCTGCGAACGTCGAAGTGACGATCGAGCCGTAGAAGTCATTGTTGCCGATGAGGGTACCCGCCGCGTTTGGCGCATAAATCATCGCCGCGGAGGTGCCGCCTCCGGTGAGCACGATGTTGCCGCTGCCGCCATACTCAATCTGGAACAGCGCCGGGTTCATGCTCGCATTCGAAAACGAGCCGCCCGTGAAGTCGATCGGTGTGGTCTGCCCGGCGCCGTCGACGTTCATGACGACCGCACCGGTATTCGGACTGACGGTGATCGTCGAGTTGCCGGCAAAGCTGATGCTGTTGACGCTGTAATTCCCGCCGACCAACGTGAGATTTGCTCCCCCCGACAGCGCGACGTTGCCAAAGAGCACCGTCGAGCCGTTCGGGTTGATGGTCAGGTTGCCGTTGCTGCCACTGCAGGTCGCCGGTGCGCTCAGCCCCAGGCTCGCGCACGACGCCGAGTGATCGATCGTGATGCTCGAGGTGGGTGGTGCCGGGTTTGGCGCCGCCGGTGCCTGCATCACCTGCGTCTGCGGCAGCTGGACCACCGTGCCGGTGATCCTCGCGTGGCCGCCGCTCGAGAGGGCATCGACGTTGCCGCTGCTGCAGTTGCCAACGCCGACCCGCGGCGTCGACAGGTTTCCGTCAATCGTTGCACTGCCGCTCTCGCCGAGGTTCCCGTTGGTTCCGACGTTGCCGCCGTTGGCGGTGAGGCCGCCGTTGGTGGCCGTAATGCCCCCCGCCCCTGAATAGACACTCGAATC
>JBPYEE010000677.1:0-10398 GCA_051985095.1 Vicinamibacterales bacterium
CCAATTGTCCGAGGGGATCGGCATGTAGTACGCACTGGTAACAGATCCGACCGTCGGCGTCAGGGCGGCGACGACAGGGGCCACGAAATCCACGGCATCAATTCGCAGGGCAATCTGCTCGATTGTCAACCGCGTCCGGGGCAGGACCCGGATCGCCCCGATCGAGACCGCGTCACCGGCGTTGATGTTGTACGCGATCGTGTTCTGAAACGGCAAACACTGGGCCGACTGGCCGATTTGACCGGTATTCTGGCCGTAACCGATTCGGGTTACAGCGAACACGATCAACGCCATGACCGCAAGGAATGTTAGCCGGCGGGAACCGGTAACGAGTTCACGCATATCGTTCACCCCACCCGCAACATCGCTGCCAGCCAGAACGCCGACCCTCGTAGCGGTAACATATTGTGGCTAAAGAACTTTCGGCACCGCTCCCGCGACCTCTATTTCCGGTGCTGACGAATTCAGAGGAGAAGCTGCCCTAGGCCTTGCATGCCGTTGACCCGGGACAGCACACCGGGTGAACCGATCCGGAGCATCGGGGATGCACGCCGCAGCGCCGCACGTTGGTCAAGCGCCTGTCGGTCAACGACTTGGCGCAGCAGGCGTCGTTGGACGAAGGCTTGCTTTACAGGTCGACGCTCCCCCCTATGGAGATGGTTCAATGACCTTGCGACGCAAACGGCTGGTTGCGCTGCCCGCGCTGATCGTTTTGTACATGCTGCATCCGATCTTGGGGCTCGCCGGAGTGGTCAGCGGATTCGTGGGTCTGTTCTTCGTGCGGCGCGCGCTTGAGGGGATGACGTCCACGGCATAGTGAAGACGCGCGACACCAACGGGTCACGTCGCTGACTGAAGTCGAAGACGTTTCCGATTTCAGCGCGGCCAGGGCCGACCGTGCCCAGGGGCGGCGTTCAGAATCGGACCGCTCATGTCCCGGTACAACGTACGGAGCTTATCGATAGATCTTGCTCGCGCGCACCCTCGCCCTGACGCCAGCAGTACCGACGGAAAACGTCGTCCCCGCCTTCCGCCGAAAAGCTGCTCGAGCATCCGGGACACCTGCCGGTCGCGATCCTGATCGCGCACAACCGGACGCGATGCGTTGATGCGAACCGACACGGCCTGGCGCGTGGTTGATCGCGCGCCGAATTGACAACGATGGGGTGTCAGAGCTGACTCCGGCGCCGCGCCGACGCATTGCCGTTCGAGTCTCGCCGTGACGAACTTCGGCAGAAGGATGGTTCCAGGGTGGTGGGCGGTTAGCGGGCGGTCGCCCACGTGGTTCCGGGGGTCGAGACTATCAGCGCTCATGGAAACTATCAGTGCTCGTGGGAGTCCGGGCGCGCCGGCCCCTGAAAAAGAGCGAAGGGGACGGCGAGGCCGACAGTGACGTGACGGCACGCGCCACACCGGTGCTCGGTCGGGTCGGTGACCGCCGGCCTGCGGCGGTCCGGACGCGGTCGGGCCGGACGAGGTTCGACTCTTGATCAGATTGACCGGCTCATCCTGGCCGGTCAGGATTATCGATGCGGGCGCGATTTGGGACGATCGGTGCGGTCGTCTGCCGTCGGCCGATCCGAACGTGTCCGTGACGAGCTCGATCGGTCGGTGCGAACACCGCCCACGACGTGCTCGACGATATCGTCCGCGCGCTTGATACGATCGATTTTCCCCTTCGAAGACGTCACCTTGCGAGACATGCCTGTGTCGTCTCGGTGCAGACCTGATGCCAAAGGGAGCGTGGGCGTCGATCAGGTCGACCGGAGACGACCGCGACGGCCGGCGGCGCATGGGTGTCGGCAGATTTGGCGGCTCACCCCCGTTTAGTCGACCGTGGCAGAGCTGCGGTGTGGTTCGTCGGTGTGACGTCTGTTCCGGGCCGTTCGGCGGGTTCACTCGCCCGCGGCGACTTCGACTTCCCGTTCGCGATCGTGTTGGCCCCGTGTTGCGCCTCATGCCACGCGCGTTCAACCTCGTCCCGATGCCGCCGCCGATCGGCATCTGAGCGCCCTTGTGTCCGTCGGTCCACCGGCTTGCTCACGGCGCTGCCCCCTACAAATTCAGTTCCAGTCGGCGTACTGTTTTGTTGCGCTCATCCGGAACGATGAGCGTCAGCAGGCCCGCCTGATCCGCCGAGACAGCCGCCGGCGGCGGACTCCCCACCGTCCCCGACCGTTCCGGCAAGGAATGACCAGGCACCGTGTTCGCAGTTCGGAGGGCCGCCATGGCAGGCTGATCGGTTCGACGTGACTGGTCTAGCGCGTCAGTCTTCGGGCCGCGCGGTCGAGCAGCTCTGTTTCCGCCTGCGACCAGCAGTCGAACACGCGATCGATGCGTTTCCCTTCCGCGACAAACAGCTCGTACGCGCGCGCAGCGATCTCGTCGAAGGTTGGAAATACGTCGAGCGGTGGAATCCTCGTTCGGTCATCGGGGCAATCGGGAGTGCGTCGTTTGGTCATCGGATGCCTGATCTCGTATCACGATAGCAGCGCTGTGCAACATTCCCGCAACCTCCCTGAAAACGGTCGCCGGTGAAGCAACAGGGCGGCGCCACGGCTGACTTAGCTCGCGCGAGCGCTCGCTTTCAGACGGCCGGCGCGGATCGTTCTCAGGAGTGTTGCGTAGTCGCGCTCGGTCTGATCGGCGTAAGCGGTCGCAAACGACGCAATGGCGGTATCGAATGCTTCGCTTTTTCCCATATAGCCGGCCATCAGCGCAGCGTCACCCGTTCGTGCGTGTGCGCGCGCGAGGGCCCATGCGCAGACGCGGACGTATTCGAGCCAGTCGGCTCTGGTCATGTCCGAGAGGTCAATCTTCATCTTCATATCGCGCAGTTGCCGGAAGTAGTAATCGTGGCCTTCGTGATCCCGTGTCCATCCGAGGAAGACGTCGCTGGCAGACTGAAGCATGCGCTGGCCCGTCACGACCCGCTCGCCGTCGTTCTTGTAGCGGCATTTGCCGGCGTACGGCTCCAGCACCGAGGGCAATGCCTCCTTGAACTGCAGCAGCAGCGGATCGTGCGCGTCCGCCATGAGCAACATGACCGCGCAGTGCGTACCGACGCTACCAACTCCCACAACCTTTCGCGCGACGTCGACGAAGTGATATCGGTCCAGAATAATGCGGCGCTCATCTGGCAACGTATCGCGATATCTATGGAACATTTCCAAGACGCGCTTCTGCATCAGGTCACTGGCGCGCGAGTGGTATACGAGCGGCCGATGGTCCACAAGTCGAATCCGCCCATCCTTCAGGTGGGCGATCCGCGGAAAGACGTGCTCCGACGTCTGGGACCGCGCCTTGTGCTCCATCGCTTCCCAGCGCTTTTTGGCGGCCTGCGATTTAGCTTCCCGCACGAACACATTCGCGTCGAGATGTGAGTACCAGACGTCGAGTGCACGCATTTCGGCATACGCGCGCATGTGGTGTCGGTATGACGCAACCATGGCGCCGGCCGCGGCGAAGCACTGTTTGTTGGTCAGATGCAGTTCTCGTGACGCCAGCACGACACTCGACGCGAGCCTCTTGAGGTCCCACTCCCATGGCGCCCGGAGCGTTTCGTCGAAATCGTTGATGTCGAACAGCAGTCGTCGCTCGGGACTCGCGAAACCACCGAAGTTTGCGGCGTGGCAGTCACCGCACGCCTGGACACGGATCGCGGTGGTTGGCGTTGTGGCCAGATCGAGGGCCATCAGCGCGGCGGAGCCGCGAAAGAATGCAAACGGCGACTGGCGCATGCGGCCGTAGCGGATCGGCAACAGCTCGCGCAACCGGCCTCGGTCCGATTCCCTCAACACATCGATCACATCGGGGCGGTCCTCCGGAGCGGCCCATCGGCCTTGCGACGCTCGAGGGACCCTGTGGCGCAACGCCTTGCCCGCCTGCAAGCGGGCTTCGAAGCCGAGTCCACGCGTGTCCCGGGCCCGGCGTCGGGCACGTCGAGCGGCGGAATCTTGAGGACGCATCGCCGGATCATTATGGCCGACAACGGAGCGTGCGTCGTGTCTGCCCGCAAGGGAACGCCCCTCAGATCACGAGATGCTGTCACCCCGCGGTGATCGGGGACTCGGCCAACCGGTTGCATGGCGACCATCGAGAGGTATTTATCGATGGCCAACTCAATGCTCGATGCGATCACACAATTCGTCACTCCGTCCCTGGCGTCTCGAATTGGCGCGATGGACGGCGAATCACAATCGGCCGTCAGCAAGGGGTTCGCGGCGACGATTCCGGCCATCCTCGGCATGGTCACCAGCCGCGCGAACGACTCCGGTTTCTTGAGTCAGCTTCTCGCGCTCGCCAAGGACCCGAGCAGTTCGACGCTCGCCGACGATCCCAGTCGGCTGATGGATCAAGTGACGTCACCGATCCGAACTGGAGGACTGGTCGACCGTTTCCGCTCCCTGGTTATCGGCGCGAGCCCGGCCCGGCTGGTGGATACCATCGCCAGCTACGCCGGCGTACAGTCGTCGACCGCGTCGTCGATTCTCGGCGCTTCGATTCCGATGGTGCTCGCGTATCTCGGCAGACTGGTTCAGCATGAGGGTCTCGATGCGGCCGGATTGGGACAGCGACTCGCGGCAGAGAACCAGTCAACCCTGGCGTCGGTTCCCGCCGCATTCTCCGGGCTCTTGTCGGGCGCCCCGAGCTTCGCGACGACGGCAGCCCGCAGCTGGGACACCGCCGTGGCGCCGCCTGTCAGGCGATCCTCGGCGTGGTCGTGGATCACCGCAGCCATCGCGGTGGCAGCCGCGTGGGCAGCTTTTAACGCCATCAACCGGCATCGTGCGATGGAGGTAGCGGAACGGGCTGTTGGGACCGCCGGCGAATATGCGACATTGGTGCTCCCGAGCGGCGTGAGCCTGCGCGTCCCTTCGGCCGGCAGCGAAGCAAAGCTGTTTGCTGCTCTCACGAGCGCGGCCCCGGTCAGTTCTGACACGTGGTTCGAGTTCGACCGTCTGGCGTTCGAGAGCGGTTCGGCCAACCTGACGGCTGACTCGCGCGCCGAGCTGTCCGGCATCGCCGCCATTCTCAAGGCGTATCCCGCCGCCCGCCTCCGGATCGGCGGCTTCACTGACAACGCCGGTGATCCGATCACCAACCTCAAGCTGTCACAAGACCGGGCGACCAGCGTGAAGAGCGAGCTTGTCGGCATGGGGATCAGCCCCGACCGGCTCGAAGCCGAAGGCTACGGTGAGAAGAATCCCATCGCGACCAACGACACGGAAGAGGGGCGGTCACAGAACCGCCGCGTCTCGTTCAGCGTGACCGAGCACTAATCAGCGGGCCAGCACTGATTCCTCACGGAGCGCCGGATCGTCGCGGACCGGAGCCCGGCGCTGCGTGGGGAAGACCCATCATTCTCTCCGAATCCCGCGAACCCATCTGGTCTATCGCCGCCGATCAGAAGCGTCTGCCTCACCCAGCAGACCGAATCAACGCGGGTTCGACGACCACCCAGGACACGCTCGAATCGCGCGTGGCGGCCTTCGGCATCGGCGGTGTCCATCACATCGAGGTCGATGGATTTGACATCACCGGCCCCATCACGCTGCCCAAGAGCGGGCGTTGGCCGACATGGCAGACCTTTGTCTCTTCAGGAATGGTCGACGGCCGGGTCGCATCCGATGCAGCCGGCCTCGACACCCGGACCACGCAGCGGGTTCTTCGGCAACCTGAACGACAGACCGTGGGGTCATCAGGGGCAAACACACCGCCAGCGCTGTCGCTGCGGCCGCTCGCCAACGGCGTGACCTATTCCACGTCGGCAACGATTCCGCTGCGCGCCACCGCCAGCGATACCGAGGCATCGTGACCGCAGGGTGAGCGTCTACAACGAAACAGCACTGATCGGGACGGGTGACGCCGCCGCCGTCTGCGTTGTCGTGGACGAAGGTGCGGTCGGCCCGTACAGTCTGACGGCCGTGGCCACCGACGACGGCGGGGCGACGGCGACCTCCGATGCCGTCACCGTGCAGGTTCTGCCCCCGCCACCGCCAACGCCCTTTGGCGGAACTCCGTGGCAGCTTCCGGGTCTCATCGACGCGGAGAACTTTGATACCGACGCGGCTCGCCTACTCACAACACGCCAGGCAAACGCCGGCGGCCAGTACCGACGGACGGATATCCACATTGATGTCACTTCGGACGTCGAGGCGGGTACGACATCGGCTGGATCAACGCGACCCGATGGCTGATACAGCGTTTCGGCGACGGTCAGCGCGAATTACACGCTCGAGGCACGCGTGGCATCGCCGGAAGCCGGCGGCCGTTCCATGTGGAAATTGCTGACGCGAATGCGACCGCTCCGATCGCCGTGCCCGTCACCGGCGGATCGTAGATGTGACACTCGCCGTCGGTGACCGCCATTGCGATCAGCGCAGAGACGTGCTGCGCGTCGTGTTCGATGCCAGCGGCGCGACCAGATCGGCGTCAAGGGTGAACCAGTTCCGCTCGACGCACCGGGGTCAACAGTCCGACGTCAGTGACGCGTGTATGTCACCAGCGGCGGCGTGACATTCACCGCGCCCGCGACGACGCCTCAACACAAACGCCGATGGCGGCGTCCGCAGATCAGCGTCTGCAACGGGACGTCGCTGATTGGCACCAACGACGCCCTGGCACGCTACTCCTGGACGAACATGCCGCCATGCATCTGCGCCCGACCGCCGGTGCAACCGACGGCAGCGACACGAGCGTAACATCGCTGCCGGGCCGCAGCCTTGACGCCGTTCAGCGGCACGCCGGTGGCGATCTCTCGGCTGATCGAAGCCGAGAACCTTTCGGAATGGCGGCCAGGGCATTGCCTACTGCGGCACGACGCAGGGCAACTTCGGTTGTCGGTATACCGTCAGACCGATGTAGATATCGAAGCCACTCTGGATATCGGAGGCGGTCCGGCACTGGGGTGGGTGGCTGGGCCGAATGGATCAAATCCGCGGTTTCAGTGGCCGCGACGGCGATCGAACCCGCTACAGTCACGCCGTCCACCTCAACGTGCGAGATGACGTCCGTCCCCCACCGTCGCGACCCGCAACTGGAGCATACAGGTCGCGGCTCAGCAGCGACACCGCCGGGGCTGCAGCCTGTTTCGAAAGCATAACCTTCATGCGGTGGACATCGCCCTCGCCGTGAAGCGCCACGATCGTCGGCTCGCCTCGGCGGCCAACCATGCGCGCCCCTTTGCCTGTTGTGAGGAAACAACGGCATGCTGTGAGGCCGCGTCGTTTCCCCTGTACGATCGATTCGGCGCGCTGTTGTGTGGACCGCTCCGTGAGGGACCACGTCTTGCTCTCAGGGCAGGTCGCGCCCCTTGTTCATTGACCGCTCCTGCAGCGTCGGTGTTGCTGTCCTTGGCCTGCTGTTCGGGACACCGCATGGCGTTCGCGCGCAAGTCGACCCTGTGTCTGATCAGCCGACTACGGCCGACGGGCAACCGGCTCCCGCCGTCTCCCCGCCCACATTGGAGATCTATGGGTTCGTCGAAGCCGACGCAATCGTCGACATCGAGCGAAACAACCCGGATTGGTACGACACGAACCGGCCATCGGATCTGCCTGACTTTGCCCATGAGTTCGGTCAGGATGGCCATTTCTATCTGAGTCCTCGGCAGAGCCGCTTCGGCGTGAAGGGGACGCTCCCCACGTCGGCGGGAGATGTCCAGGCCACCATCGAGTTCGACATGCTCGGCACGGGCGCCGACGCCGGATTAACGACGTTTCGCCTGCGCCACGCCTGGGGCCAGTGGAAGAGTGTGGGGGCAGGACAGACGTACAGCCAATTCATGGACCCGGACATCTATCCCGATCGCTTCGAACCGTGGGGACCGAACGGGATGGTCACCTCCCGCAACCCACAAATCTTCTGGCAGCCCTACCGACAGGGCGACTCCAATTTGACAGTCGCGATCGAGAACCCGGGTGTCGCCGCTGATGGCGGGCTCTTTGCCGACCGCATCGACTTGCCGGACGTGGCCGCCCGCTTCCCAATGCCGGACTTCACCGGCCATTACCGCCAGGCGACGTCGTGGGGATACGTCCAGGTCGCCGGCGTACTTCTTTACGTCGCGTACGACGACGTCCTTCCCCATGACCCGCTCCACCTGAGTGGACACATCTGGGGCGAGGGCGTCAATCTGAGCTCGAACGTCAAGGTCGGGCCGCATGATCGGTTTCGGCTGCAGGCGGTGTACGGCCACGGCATCGAGGACTATCTCAACGACGCGCCCGTCGATGTCGGCATCAAGCTCAATCCAGGGAATCCGCTGACCCCGTTTGTCGGGCAGTCTCTGCCAGTCTTCAGCATGGTGACGTACCTCGATCACTTCTGGAGCGAGGCCTGGGAGACGTCGGCCGGGTATTCCATGGTGGATGTGAGCAACAGTTCCGGGGAGTTGCCCAGTGCGTTCAGGATGGGCCTCTATGCCACGGCCAACCTGCGATATATGCCGGTGCGGAACCTCACGATCGGCGGCGAGTTCCAATGGGCCCAGCGCCGGAATTTCTCGGACGGCTGGGTATCGAATGACTATCGGATCGATTTCTCCTTTAAATACAACTTTTCATACAAGATTGGCGGTTAGACAGCGGAGTTCCCACCTGTCGCCCACCGCACGCAGTATCGGATTCATTGCGGGCTGCCGTCTTCGTTGCCCGTTCGTTCGCGTCTTGTCGGTCGTGCAGAGGTACGGCCGGTACGAGCGCAGGTCAGCAAGGGGAACTCGGCCATGCGTTGCGCCTTTTGTGTATTCGACGACCAGCGCGGCGATGAAGTCGTCACGACCTGGACTCACGCTCAACATGAACGAGACTGGCTATTCGGCTTCCCGACCCTGTGACGAACACCGTTGCATCGAGGTGCTTCACCGGTTGGTTCAGCTGTCCTGGATCGTTCGGCGGCATGTCCTGAAAAGTGCGAGGCGCGCCGCCTGCATGCGGTGAGCGGTTTCTGATGCGTCGCAACAGCCGAGCGCGACGGGACTGTGCCCGGCCGCCGTCGAGCAAATTCGCACGCTGTTCTTCGTACTGTCTTAGCGCGCGCAAAGGTAGGGGTGCCTCAGCGCCGAGACCGCCGCGCCTGCTCGTTCGAATCGATGGCGTTCGCGATCCGCCGCCACCGATAGCGGAAGCAGTTTGATCGCAACGACAGATCCAGCCTGTATTGCGGCCGCGGGACACCTCCCCTGCCGCCGCCGAGCGGCGGTTGGATGTCGGAGGCGCCGAGTCGAATGCCGGGGCTGAGGGTCAATGCGGGTTGGCGTGCTGTTCGAGCTGTTCCTGCTCTATTTGGTGCAGTCGCCGAGCCGCTTGGCTGAGTATTTCATGGTCATCGCGCCGCGACCGCTCATGTCCAGCTTCATCGTACCGGTGTAGGTGTCGCCCGAGTAGACGAGCTCTCCGGTGCCGGTCATCGGCTGCGGCCCTTCGCACTTCATCGTCCAGGTCACCTTGTTGCCTTCGGTCTTGTAGTCGCTGACCTTGCAGTCCTGCGCGCCGCGCCCCCCGCGGCCGCGCCCCTGCGGCGTCGACTTGCTCGGGTCGTTCGCCTCCGCCGGTGTGATGCACTGCTGGGCAGTCATCGGCGGAATCGTCATGGGCATGCCCTCCATCTGCATTTCGGTTGTGACTTCCCACAAACCGTCCCGCCTGGGACCTTGCGCGAAGGCGGTAAATCCGATGCCGATTACTATCGCGGTCAGGGCAGCAATCCACGTGTGCCTCATTCCTGCACTCCTTTGTCGCACGGACCTGCATCCCGCAGTCCGAGTCGACGCATCTTATGCTGGACGTCAAGCCGCAACAGCACCGCGCTCATGACCCCGTCAATGCCTGACAGTTTCTGATTGGTCCGGGAGTGAAAAAGAGGATGGTACAGTCGCCCGCCAACGGGCGACTGCGTCGTTTCAGAGTCGTGTCGAACGGACCACGACGACGCGCACTATCAATGTCGTCGCGTCAAGGCCAACCGACGGCAGGTCATAACGTCCGGCTGCGCCGTCCTGTGAGCGCGTGATAGATCCACAGCACCACGATCGCCCCAATGACGGCGACCAGCAGGCTCCAGAGGTTGAACCCTGTTACGCCGGTGGTGCCAAACGCCGAAAAAATCCATCCGCCGAATAAGGCCCCAATGATGCCGAGCACGATGTCCAAGAACAGGCCTTCACCCGTTTTGTTCACGATCCTGCTCGCGATCCAGCCGGCGATCAGCCCGAGCACGAGCCAACTGATGATCCCCATGACATCCTCCTGTCGCGTGGGCGACGGCCCCGATCAACAGGTTCGCAAGAGGTGCTCCAAGCCTCACCGCCGTACGGCCGCGCCTGAACGCGCATGTCCGCGCGAGCCCGTGCGTTCGCCCACCGCCGGCTGTGAGCCGTTTGCCCGCGGGCGGTAG
>JBPYEE010000678.1:0-4249 GCA_051985095.1 Vicinamibacterales bacterium
CCGGCCCGACAGGTCGGACTTCTTCGTGTCGACCATCGGCGATTCGCCTGTGACCGTGACCGTTTCCGCAATCGCCGCGACCGTGAGCTTGAAGTCCAGCGAGGCGGACTCACCGACCGCCAGCCTGATGCCTTCTTTGGTGAGCGTGGTGAAGCCGCTCAATTCGGCCTTCACCGTATAGGTGCCGACCGGCAGGGCCGGCATCACGTAGGTTCCGGTTGGCGACGTGACGGACGTTCGTGACGTACCGGTTTGCGTTTCGGTCGCGGTGACCGTGACCCCCGGCAGTGCAGCACCGCTGGCGTCGACGACTGCGCCGCGCAACTCCGCCTGAGCCACCTGGGCCCTCAAGGGAGAGGCCAGCAAGACGGAGCAGAACAAGATACCCAACAGGCGGACATAATGACTATTCAGAGCTTGCCCTGCCATTAGTTCCTCCTCCGAAACACGCCGCACACCGCCGGCGTGAAATGTCGCAAAAATCGAGCGATTCAGCGTCTGGAATCGCCAAACGCGCGGACGATAACAGAGGCGATCTGCCGCGTCAACGACGATCCATCGTCGTCTCCACGTACAAAAACCGAGGCAGATACGGCCGAATGAAGCGAATGCACGTCGGCGCGCAAGAAGCCATTGTGGAGCCCACTCATAGTGCGTATAGTTCGCCCACCGCTTGAAGGTTGGAAGTATCGCCAGGAGGAAGGTCGATGATCATCAGACACGTGCGCTCTGCTCTTACTGATTCAAGAAGGCGGTGGGTCGTGCTGGCGGCGCTCCTCACGCTGCCGTTCATCGCGTCGCGCGAGCTGCGCGCCGGCGGCGAGCAGGCCGTGACCGAGCCGAATTACGAGCTCGCGTCGCAGTGGACAGTGCCCAAGATCAACAAACTGATCTTCGATACGGCGGTGACGCCGCACTGGCTGGAGTTCAGCGACCGCTTTTGGTACTCCTACGAGACCCACAACGGCAGGAACTATTACCTCGTCGACCCCGCCGCGAGCGTCAAAGCCGGTGGCGCCCCGCGTATGGCCAGAGCGCCGCTGTTCGACAACGCGAAGCTGGCGGCGCGCCTCTCCATGGCGACGCTCGTGCCGATGGACGCCCAGCACCTGCCGATCAAGAAGATCACGTTCATCAAGCACGATACGGCGCTGCAGCTCGACGTCGAGGTGCCACGGGACGCCGACATTCCCGGCTTGAAGAAAGTGCCCGTCCGCACGACGTCGCAGGCCGAGCAGAAGGACGGCGATGGTGAAGCCGGCCCGCAGCAGCGCCTCGGCGTCGGCGGTGTCGCCGCCGAATCGGACGACGAGGAAGGCGGCAAGAAATCGGTCGGCTTCGAGTACGACCTCGCTTCGGGATCAGTCACGCTGCTGCCCGATTTCGAGCCGTCGAAGAAGCCCGTCTGGGCGTCTATGTCACCCGACGACAAGCTCGTGGTGTTCGCCCGCGGCCATAACCTCTTTATGATGGACGCGGCCAACTTCGCGAAGGCGCGCAAGACCCCCGGCGATTCCTCGATCGCGGAGACGCAAATCACCACCGACGGCGAGGAGCACTTCGGCTACGACAAGCGCCTCAACGACGACGACCGAAAGGCGCTCAAGAAGGACTCCAAGGACGACAAGAACAAGATGGGGCAACGCGTCCCGTCGATCGCGATCGTCTGGTCGAAGGATTCGAAGAAGTTCGCCGTCGCCCGCCGCGATGAGCGCAAGGTGAACGACCTCTGGGTCATCAACTCTCTGTCGAGCCCGCGGCCGACGCTCGAAACCTATCGGTACGCGATGCCGGGCGAGCCGAACATCACGCAGCCCCAGATCGAGATCTTCGACGCCTCGACGCGCAACCGCGTGCTCGTGAAGGCCTCCCTCTTCAAGGACGAGTCGCTGCAGATCGAGTCGTCGGCGCCGTCCGCGCGCGCGCGCGAGAAGGAACACACGGAGCCGACTTGGGTTGCGGAAGGTTCGGACAAACTGTATTTCACCCGCATGAGCCGAGACCTCCACAAGGCCGATCTGTGCGTCGCCGATACGTCAACGGGGGATATCCGGGTGCTCATCGAGGAGCGGCTCAACGTCTACATTGAGACAAAGCCGATCAGGCTCCTCGAGGGCGGCCAGGAGATGATCTGGTGGTCGGAGCGGGACGGCTGGGGCCACTTCTATCTCTATGACACCAACGGCACGCTGAAGCACCAGGTCGACTCCGGCGAATTCGTCGCCGAGGACATCGTCTCGGTCGATGACAAGGCCCGCTCGATGGTCATGACCGCCGCGGGCCACGAAACGGCAGAAGACCCGTACTACATCCATGCGTTCAGGACGAGTCTCGACAACGGCGGCATGAAGATGCTCGATCCCGGGGACGCGTCGCACGAAGTGCGGGCCAGCGACTCCGGCAAGTACTTCGTCGACACCGGCTCCCGCGTGAACACGGTGCCCGAGTCGGTCCTCTACGACACGACTGGCAACAAGCTGGGGGATCTCGAGAAGACCGACGTGGCGTCGCTGCTCGACGCCGGCTACAAGTTCCCCGAGCCCTTCAAGGTGAAGGCCGACGACGGCATCACTGATATCTACGGCGTGATGTATAAGCCGTTCGACTTCGATCCGGAGAACAAGTATCCGATCATCGCGTTCGTTTATCCTGGTCCTCAGACGGAAAGCGTCACGAAGGCCTTCACGCCGAAGAGCCAGAACATCGCGCTCGCGCAGTTCGGCTTCATCGTCATCGAGGTTGGGAACCGGGGCGGGAACCCGAACCGCTCGAAGTGGTACCATACCTACGGCTACGGCAACCTGCGGGACTATGGGCTGGCCGACAAGAAGGCCGCTATCGAGCAGCTTGCCAAGCGGTATCCCTTCATCGACATCGACCGCGTCGGCATCACGGGACACTCGGGCGGCGGGTTCATGTCCACGGCGGCGATGCTTGTGTACCCCGATTTCTTCAAGGTGGCAGTCTCCGAGTCGGGGAACCACGAGAACAATGTCTACAACAACACCTGGAGTGAGAAGCACCACGGCATCAAGGAGATTGACGCGCCCAGCGGCGACGTCACCTTCGAGTACAGCGTCGAGAAGAACTCCGAGCTCGCTAAGAACCTGAAAGGGCATCTGCTGCTGACGTCGGGCGACATCGACGACAACGTGCACCAGGCCAACACGCTGCGCATGGCCGACGCCCTCATCAAGGCGAACAAGCGATTCGACTACTTCGTGCTGCCGGGGATGCGGCACAGCTACACCCCCGAGCAGGATTACTTCTTCTGGGTGCGCTCCGACTATTTCTGCCGCTGGCTGCTCGGCAGGGAGCCGGCGAGCGTCGACATCGTTCAGCTCAATCGGGACAAGGAACAGACCGGAAACAAGAAGAAGGGAGTCGGCCAGAGATAGCTGGCCGACTTCGCCCAGACGCGTTTCCCGTCGGGGGACCGGTCCTGGAGCGGACTGGCAAGCTGAAGCCAGTGTCCTTGCCTTCGATGTCGACGTGCCTACGCCATCTTCGAATCGATACTCGTGCTAGGCGAAAAATACCGCCTTTTCTCGCCCGCTTTTGTCGGACATCGCGCGGCGATTACCAGGAAGAAGGGCCGAAGCCGTTCGCCGCGGGGACAAATCGGTTCCAACCTGGTGTTGATGAGGTCGGACACCGGTGGCGCCGGGTTGAGAAAGCGTCACGAAGAAATGGGGCTCCGATTGCCTTGAGGAGTGCCCGGTCGGTTCGAAAAGGGGCGGCTCTCCAGGAACCAGTTCGAATTAACTTGCCGGCAGCGATCAGACAACCACGAGTCCGGGCGTGGCCGCCCGCTTTTTGAGCAGCGGATCTGCTGCTCGCGGCATCGTTCTTCAGTAGTACTGCATTCCCTCGTCGACGTACTCGTCCTGTGCGAAACTCCGCCGAGGCCTGTACTCCGCGAATATCTCCGTCCGGCCGGCTTGACGTTGAGTCGACAATCAGACCGGTCTTTTTGCCAACAGCTGAGCCGGTTCTTGGGTCAGTTTTAGTGTCGGGAGGGGGTCAAAAGATCCTGTCGCTTGACAGACCTGTCAACCTCTGCAAGCTGAGCCGGAAGTTGGTCGCACGTCGCTGGCTTCGGTTAGGACAAGCTCAGCATTCAAAATCCTGCGCGCATGTGTGAGGGCGATCGTCAGATCTTCTTGCAACTTTCGCTCGGATAAAGTTTTTGCGCAGTACAACGTGGTCTGCGGTGGCGCATGATGACGGCCACCCGATCAAACCTTTT
>JBPYEE010000679.1:0-3482 GCA_051985095.1 Vicinamibacterales bacterium
TCTGTGGGGTTCGGGGCTTGACGGCCAGCTGGGTGTCGGAAACCACACCGCCGACGTCGATGCGTCGTTCAGCAACATTCTGAGTCACTTGCATTTTGCTGCGATGGGTGTGGCTGATGCGCGCCGCGGCAGGCTGTTGGCAATAACCGACATCTTGTATACCGATCTCCGCGGACAGCGCGCCACTCCGGGTCCCTTGTTCTCGAGCGTCAATCCTCAACAAAAGGTGTTCATCCTCACTCCCGAGGCCGGCTATCGAGTTATTGAAACTGATGCGGCGTCGCTTGATGTGGTGGGCGGCATTCGACTCTGGTACCTCAACTCGCAACTGCAGTTTCAACCCGGCCTGTTGCCAGGCTTGACCGTGCAGGACAGCCAAACGTGGGTGGACGGGATTGCCGGCTTGCGAGCAAGGCAAGCGCTCCCCCGTAATTGGTGGGTGAGTGGCTACGGCGATGTGGGCGCCGGCGGGTCGAGCCACACGTACCAACTCGTGGGAAGCGCGGGGGTTGATTTTCATCGGCGCTATGGCCTCCTGTTCGGATATCGCTTTCTCAACGTGGACTACAGTCAGCGGGTCCTGCTCAATACCGACTTGAAGGGACCGTTGTTCGGATTCACTGTCAAGTTCTGAGCGCTTCCATATAGGACGTGACGAACAGACGCGCACGTTCCACCCTTCGTCTGCGCAGGCGTTCTCTTGACATCTCGTGAGTGACAGACAAGCCACACCGGCCTCGGGTCTGATTCCGTCGACTGTTCGGAGAACGTTCTTTAGAGCGCCATGGCCAACGGTTTGCAGACCTTGGCGGGACTTCTTCTTAAGGTCGCGTCAGGAAATCGCCGTCCAGGGGCGATCGGGATCGAATCTTCCATGCGATCGTGGATCACACATTCACAGCGAATCGCGCTTCGCACCTGCGTGTTGCTTCTTGGTGTGCTGGTCGCGGCCGCGGTACATGCACAAGACGTCACCAACGATGGTCGACTGGGCGTCATTTTTGCGCACCCGACGCTGCTCGACGACTTTTCCGGCGCGCCGTACTTCTGGTTCGATGATCAGACCGGCAACGTGAAATCCTTTCGCGTGGCGTTTCCGAACATCATTTACCACGCGAGACCGTGGCTCCAAGGATGGGGCGGCCTGATTGTGTCCTGGAAGGACCAGGCTTCGGGCAACACTCGGGAGTTTCGCCCCTACGTCGGCGTGAAAGTCTTCGTGCCAAATTCGGTGCATATCCACCTTTATGATTGGACGCGCTACGAGTGGCGACGTACGACGAACACGGACAACAACACCATCACCCGAGTGTGGCGGTTCCGCACGCGTCCTGGCGTTGAGTTTCCGCTGAGCACGCGCGCCTGGCAGCCGGGCACATTCTACGGACTGGCCAACGGCGAATTGTTCGTGGAACACAACTTTGTCGACGCGATAAGGTTCATGTCCGGCGCCGGTTACATTAGGAACGACCGCGTCCGTATTGAATTCAATTACGTCCTCGAGCTGTCGCGCAACTCCTCGAACGACGCCCTCGCCTACAGCGACAACAGCTTTCGTCTCGACTTCAAGTACAGCTTCAAGGAAGGACTGCATCACAAGCAGGACGGACCGGAATAGCACCTCGAACACACGTTGAGATACAGAACCGCCGCGCGACGAACCGCCCGCGTACATGCGTGGCCCGGTCCGGGATTTGCTCCCGTAACACTGCGCGCATCATGGACGGCGCAGAGGCCCATTTTCGCCTCACTCGCGTGCGACCCCTCGTCGTCCTTGCAGTCCTCTGTTACGGCGTGCCGGCCGCCGCTCACGATCTGTCGTCACTCCGGACGACATTTGGTCGCATCGTCGACTCGGCGCACGCTGAGGTCGGCGTCACGCTGATTCACGTCGAGTCGGGCGCCCGGCTCGACGTCCATGGCGACCGGCGGTTTCCAATGGCGAGCGTCTATAAGCTGCCGATCGCGATCGAGCTGCTCTCACAGGTCTCGCAAGGCACGCTGACCCTGGATCGGCAGGTCGCCATCGGGCCGAGCGATATCCGCGCGTGCTGCACGCTGTCGCGCCGTCATCCAAAGGGCGGCGTCACGCTCAGCGCCGGCGAGCTACTCGAGCTGATGATCGTGGAGAGCGACAACACGGCCTGTGATGCCGTGCTCAGACTCGTCGGTGGTCCGGCGGTCGTCGACCGGCATCTTCACGCGCTCGGCTTCACCGGCATCAACGTGAACCGCTACGAAGGCGTCATAGCGTTCGAGATGGACGGCGTCTTCAACCCGCCGCCACAGGAACAGTGGACGCTGGAGATGCAGCGGCGCCTGATCGCGGAAGTGACGCCTGAGGCGCTGCGCAAGGCGCGGGCACGCTACACCGACGGCGACTGGCGCGACACGTCCACGCCGGACGACATGGCGCTCCTCCTCGTGCGGCTGCAGTCGGGCACGCTGCTCCCTCGGCCGGCGACCGATCTGCTCCTCGGTCTGCTGACGCGCGTGAAGACCGGTCCGCGGCGCCTCAAGGCACTGCTGCCGCCGGGCACGCCTGTCGCGCACAAGACCGGCACGACCGACGTCGTCATCAACGACGCCGGCCTCATCACGCTCCCCGACGGCAGCGTGATGCCGGGACATCTCGCCCTGGCCGTGTTCGTGATGAACGGCCGCGCGTCCTCGATGCAGCAGACCATCGCGCGGCTCTCGGCCGCCGCGTTCGAGTGCTTCGTCGGGAAACCGCTGCCGCCGCCGCCTCACACCAAACCCAAACCGAAACCGCACCGAAAAGCCCAGCCCAAGAGAGTGTGACCTACCGCATGGAGCCGCTCTGCCCCGCCTTCCGGTTTGCGCTGCTCGCCGCACTGTTCGTGTCAGCAACCACGCCGGCACTCGCGCAGCCGGACTTCGGTCACAAGGTCCTGGGTGGCATCGGCATCCAGGCCCAGCGATCGCGGATTTTGAGGGCATTGACGCGACAACTTTCCGTCGGGTGCACGCTCGGCCGTTCCGATCATCCGGGCGTACCATGCCCGATGGCAGAAACACTCCCTTTCGTGGACCTGGCTCAACAGAAACTGTCCAAGTCATCCGACAACCGGTACTCGCAGGGATGATCAACGAAATCAATCACCATGGATGCCGCGTTCATTGCACGCCTCTCCTCTGAAAGCATCGGTGATGAAGGGACCGCCGTCGGTTTTTACCATCAACTTCTGATGAAGAGTTCGCCCACATTCAAACGGTCAACAGACGAAGGTTCGTGACTGTCAACCAAGAATCGTCAGCACCTGGGGCCCTCGTGTCAGGCCGGCCGACGTACAGCGAGCGAACCAGATCGACATCGCGTGGCACGTCTGTTGCCAGACGCAGCGTAATGCCGATCGGCAAATGCCGTCGATCTGGAGAGATGAACTACGCGTATCTCATCTTCGCGAGAAGTGATCGGCGTGACGCGGTAGGCTCCTGAATCTGTCGCGCAAGCGTCTCGC
>JBPYEE010000680.1:0-5384 GCA_051985095.1 Vicinamibacterales bacterium
CGCTATCCGTGCCCGACGTCGAAGCGAACAGATGCGCGACGATGTCGCCTGTGATTCCGAGCGGGGCGGTCAGCGGATCCGTGGTCCAGCTGAGCACGTCCGGACGTTGATCGACGAATCGCTGATCTTCGGTCAACCAAGTAGACCAACCGGGTCCAGCGCCATAGGTTGCGTTGACCGGCCGATGGCGGTACGGAACCGGATGCGCGGGATCGGATAGGTAGGCATCAAACGACTGTTCCGCGCTGGCGGAGTCCAATGGCGCCACAAACGACAAGCGGCCCTCGGCTGCGAAGTAAAGCGGTTTCGCTCCAAAGCCGAGGCGTGGAGGCCACGCGTCAAATCGTTGCCACACGTTGGATCCGGTCTGAAAGGTGAGCGCCTCGGCCACCGGCTGCGTTGCTCGTCCTTTCAGCCAATGCGCAAACCATGCCGTCTGGATTGTCTCGCGATAGTACTCGCTCGTATTTGATCCAAACTGGACGGGCCCGAGCCGGTCGCCCGTCCCGCGTCCCCATCCACCATGGTTCCACGGTCCCGCAACAAAATAGTTGCGGTGATCCGCATCGTGCCGCTCGAGCAGCTCGTAGATCTTCTGCGGTCCGTAGAAATCCTCTTGGTCCCACCACCCCGCCACATTCAGCATCGGCACGCTCATGCGCGTGAGGTACGGCGCGAACGCTTGGCGCTGCCAGAAGGCATCGTAGTTAGGATGCTCGACGAAGTCGTTCCAGGTCGGCTTCTCGCCGTGAAAATACCGCTCATTGACATTCGATAGCGGTCCGAGCTTCAAAAACCAGTCAAATGTGTCAGCGCGATCAAAAGTGAAGAATACCTGCGTCTTCCCAGTCTCCATCCGAGCGGCGTATTCGAACCCGTAACTCAATCGAAACGCACCATTGTGGTGGAAATCGTCGCCGAGGAACATGTCGGCCGGGGACGCCTGCTCCACAGCCGCCTTCAACGCTGGATGCGGGTCGAGAGCGGCCATCGTCGTTAACCATGCACCATAGGACAGGCCGAGCATACCGACTTGGCGGTCGTTTCCCTTCACATTGGCAATCAACCACGCAATCGTGTCGTACGCATCGGTGCTCTCGTCGACGGCCCTGGGATCGTCTCGATCCGTGCGAGGCTTGCGCTGCATGACGAACTGCCCGTCGGACTTATAGCGGCCGCGAATGTCCTGAAACACGAGGATGTAACCATCTCGAAGAAGGGCGTCGAGACTTCGAATGCCGTTTGCGATGCCATGCTCGTCATCGATGACACCATAGGGGGTACGCTCGAACAGAATTGGCAACGGGCCGTTCGCCTGGCGCGGCGTGAAGATCTCAGTGTAGAGACGCACGCCGTCGCGCATCGGGATCATCGCTTCCGACCGTGTTAACTCGGAGTCGTATGAGGGTGCCTGTGACGATTGCGCCACGGCAGCGAGCGCACCAACAAATGCGATCAACGCGATGAGCCACGAGCGGAGGCGGTTGCTGACGTCGAGTATCCGACTGATGTGATCGGCCGGATGGGACAGAGTCATGTGCGATTCGCCCTCCAAAATCCGCGTTCACATGCCATCGAAGGCGTCCTCGGCGGCCATCGCCTCGAACGCACGTTTGTAGGCGCTAGCCGTACGTTCCACGTCCTCCCCGTCATGCGCCGCGGAGACCCAGCCGTGGTACGGATGACAGTCGACGCCGACGTTGAGCAGCGCGCAGCGGAGCTTCTGGTACAGCTCTACGCGGCGCGGCGAACCGAGGCTTGCGGCCCCGGGAATTCCATCAAAGGATACGTGAAAGATAGACATCTCACCGTAACACGCGCCTGGGACGCCGACGCGGTGCATGACATCAGTGATGCGCTGACGCAGTTCCTCGCCGATTTGAGCGCCCTTCTTCTGCGGCTCCCCATCAGCCAGAATCGAGAGTGCGGCGATTCCCGCGGCGGCCGTCAAGGGATTGGCGTTGAAAGTTCCGTTCTGCGCGACGCGGTCGCGTCGATCCCATAAAGGATCGCCGCGATACCGCATCGCCGACATGATCGACTCGGCGCCGGCGACCGCCGCACCAGGGAGGCCGCCGGCGACGATCTTAGCGAAAGTCGTCATATCGGGTGTGACGCCAAAGTGTTCCTGCGCTCCGCCCGGCGCATAACGAAAGCCCGTCACAACCTCGTCAAAGATCAGGACCACGCCATGCTGTGAGCACATCGACCTCAGCTGCTGTAGGTAGCCGGGCCGCGTCGGGTTTAGACCCGACAGACCTCCCGCAGGTTCCAGGATAACCGCGGCCACATCACCGCGACCAAGCAGGGTTTCCACTGCGTCAGGATCATTGGGAGGACAAATCAACAGGGGCTCAAGCACGCTCCGCGGGACGCCCGCCGAGGCAGGCATCTCAAACGGCGGCTCGACTGCCTTGGCGACGCCATCGTGCCAGCCGTGGAAGTGGCCCTCGAACTTGACCACATGCGTCCGCTGGGTATGCGCGCGCGCGATTCGTAGGGCGAGATGGGTCGCTTCCGTTCCCGACATCGTAAAGCGAACGAGTTCGGCAGATGGTACGAGCGCCGTAATGAGCTCCGCCCATTGCACTTCCAAGTCGTGGCAGCCCCCGAAGTGAGTGCCGCGTGTGAGCTGACGATGGACAGCATCGACGACAGACGGGTGACCGTGACCAAGAATCAGCGCGCCGTGCCCCATCCAATAGTCGATGTACTCATGGCCATCCACGTCGCGTTTGTGCGAACCCTGCGCCGATTCCAGGTAAATAGGAAACGGCGTGAGACGCCTCGCGTCGTGAGTCAACCCGCCTGGAATACTCCGCGACGCACGCACATGCAACCCGAAAGACTTCGGATGCAGCGCAGAGTAGGTTGCGACGACGTGCGACGCGTTTAGCGGAACATTCGCGGCCTGTCCACCTGGGGCTGAATCCATCTATCCTCATACAATGGAGGGCGGCCGGATTCCTGTCTATGACGACACTCACCGGAATCAAAGCACGTCTCGCGCAAGTGCAGCACGGGTTAAGAGCCCGACGTAGACAGATCCAAGCGGTTCTGGGCAGCGCCCCTGAGACGTTTTTCTTGTCGTCGCACCGTCAAGCCATCCTCACATGCACGGCTCGCCGCAGGTTCTTGCGCCAGATCGCGTACGCGGGCGTGCCAACGAGCAGAATCACCATGCCAACGGCGGCCCGCCGCGGCTGCGTCATGAGCGTGTTGATGACGACCGCGAATGCCGAGACAACGAAGACCATCGGTGTGAATGGGTACGCCGGCACGCGGAAGGGACGTGCCGCGCCAGGCTCGGCGCGTCGATAGTAAAAGATCGCCGCACCGCCCAGCGCGTAGAAGATCCAGGCCGAGAACACGACGTACGTGAGGAGCTGCTCGAACGTCCCCGAGAGCGCGAGAATGGCAGCCCATGCAGAGCTCGTCACAATCGCGAACGCTGGTGTGCGGAACCTCGGGTGAATGAGTGCCAAGCGCCGAAAGAAAAGGCCGTCGCGCGCCATCGCGAAATACACGCGCGGCGCGGTTAGCGTGAGGCCGTTGGCAGCGCTGAAAATCGCGACCAGGATTGCGACAGTGATCGTCTTGGCCGCCCAGGGGCCCAACGTAGCCGTCGCACTGTCGGAGCCGACCCGTTGTGCGTCGCGCATTCCGCCCGGTCCAAGGGCTGCGAGGTAGCCCGCGTTCGCGAGCAAATAAATCCCGACAATCGCGGCGGTACCCCACGCGAGGGCGCCCGGGAACGTCCGCTGTGGGTCGGCCGACTCGCCGGCCGAGAAGGTCACGTACTGCCACCCTTCAAAAGCCCAAAGAACGCGTACGGACGCTGCGCCGGCGCCGCTGAGGATGGTCCAGTCCATTGACGAGGGCCACCACTCACCGCTGGTCGCGCGAAAGCCATCGCCACGCGCGATGAAGGCGACGCTCAACGCGATAATCGCGCATGCCTTCACGACCGTCATCCAGTTCTGCATGTCGGCGCTCGTGCGGGCGCCGCGCGCATTCACGATGGCGAGCAGGGCGATCAGCGCAATGATGACGATCCGCGCGGTCACGGCGTCGAGCGGATAGAACTCACGTAAATATGCGGTAAACGCAACCATCAGCGTCGCGACAGATCCGCTGCCGATGACAAAAAACAGGCCCCAGCCGTATAGAAAGGCAACCAATGGTCCGAACGCGTCCCGGATGTAAACGTAGAGACCCCCGGCCTCTGGTTTCATCGCGCCTAGTTCCGCATAGGTCAGCGCACCGAGCAGTGAGAGGAGTCCGGCGACGATCCACACGAGCGTTGCTACGCCAAGGGCACCGCCGGTCTGCCGAATGACCAGGGACGGCACGAGAAAGATTCCCGAACCGATCACCGTTCCGACGCCGAGCAGAATCAGGTCAACCGCACTCAGCGTTCGCGGCAACGTCGCGGCGCCGGCGGAAGATCCGGTGACGCTGCCCTGAGGCAGCGCGCTGTCGCGGGGAATCACGTTACCTGCGTGGCCACACTGCTGGGACGTCGTCGTCGACCTCGGGCTTGATCACGATCGATCGCGTCAGTGTCGTGCCACCGAGGTTCGCTGTCACGGTGTAGGTGCCCGGCGGGACACGGCGACGCCGCTGGCGCTCCGAGTAGGTCACCGCCGATCGATCGCCGCCGCCGCGGCCTCCGTCGGCCGTTGGCTGCGCCTTCGCAGCGTCCGTTTCGAGATCCCACTGCATTTGATGCAGTCCGGCCACGCCAGCCGCGCTCAAGGTTCGTATAACGCGACCCGCCCCGTCGCTCACCGTCAGCGTGACGTCATGTCCAACGGCTTGACGAAGGTAATAGCTGATCGTCGCGCCATATGGCGGATTGGGCACCCTGAAGAAGGTATCTCCGTTGATCTCCTCGACTGCGGTCCCGTAGGTATACCGGACGTTGTGCGCGATCGTTGGCTTGATGTCAAACAGGAACGCCGGATGGGCGAGCGCGTCTTCGAGCTGCTCAATTACTGAAACGTCGCCGATCCAGATCGAACGGCCGAAGGTGCCAACGATGAGTTCCTTCTCGCGCGGATGCTCCACGAGCGATCGAACGGCTGTGTACGGGAGAGTGGCCTTCCACCGGGACCAGTGGTCGCCGGCATCGATCGAGACGAACAACCCCGATTCTGACCCGACAAACAACACACGCGGATTGTGCACGTCCTCCCGTATGACGTACACAGGACCCCACGCCGGCAAATCGTGCGCGATGTTCGTCCACGTGCGCCCAAAGTCAGCTGTCTTGAACACGTATGGTTTTTGATCGTCGTGATAATGCACGTCGTACGACACGTACGCGGTGCCCGCCGCCGTTCGCGAGGGTTCGATTTTCGACACGAACCCGTCTTTGTATG
>JBPYEE010000681.1:0-5426 GCA_051985095.1 Vicinamibacterales bacterium
AGCCATATCGACATAGCTGGAATGAAGGTGGATGGCACCAGCGGGGAGCTTGTCGGTGAAAAAACCAGTCGTCGATTCGACGCGCCTGTAACCAACTGTCAGCAGACAATCACTCCCTTCAACTGCCTCGCGCGTTGCGGAGGAGCTTCCGATGCCCGCGTACGTCCCCACGAAATGACTGGAAGTCTCGGGGACAGCACCTTTAGCGCAGTTTAGCGTCGCGACCTGCATGTGAACTCGCTCGGCGAACTCCATGATCTGCCCGGAGACGCGGAAGCGGCTCGCATCCAGATCCAGTAGAAACGCAGGCAACTTGGCGGCACTCAATCTCTCGAGAATCACCTCGGTGCAGGCTTTCAGGCTTTCCTGATCGCTCCGGATCATTTCGAGTGTGAGGCGACGTTCGGGCACTTCAATCGTCAGATACGAGATGTCGGAGGGCAGTTCCAGATAAACGGGAAGTTTTCGACGCCACGCCGTCAGAATGAGCCGATCGATCTCAACAACAGCATTCTCCGGAGTGAGTTGCGCCTGGGCGCTCGTCACCTCCGCGAACATACGACAGAAGTTCCCTTTTTCGCGATCGGCGAGAGTGTGGTGCATCAGATCTCCACGTTGAATGGCTCGTAGTGGAATGGATCCACAGATCAAGATCACGGGAACATGCTCGCTGTACGCACCGGCGATACCATTGATCGCGCTGAGGGCTCCGACACCGTGCGTCACAATCAATGCGCCGACGCCGTTGATTCGCGCGTACGCGTCCGTCGCGTAGGAGGCGTTGAGCTCGTTGCAGTTTCCAATCCATGCCGGCTCGCCCCGGTCCTCGAGCTGTTGCATGAGTTCAAGGTTGTAGTCGCCGGGCACACCAAAGATATGCCGAATACCAGCTTCTTCCAGCCGGCGAAGCAGAAAATCTCCGATCGACTGCCTCATGACCCACATCTCCCTTCAGCTACCTGGTGCCTTCGGATATCCGAACACCTTCAGAGGTTTTGCCGCCGAACTGTTGATGCGTCGAGCGGACGCGAATAAAAAGCGCGTAGATGAATCCCTCAGGCGGGTGATTCATTGGACAGGGACCGAAGTGTGCGTTGACGGCGGCCACGATGTTTGGGATACGTCTCGCAGCGATGCTCGCTCGCGTGCTCTCGGATTTCCTCGGTGGTCAATGCCGCCCCCACGAGCACCTGCCGTGCGTCAGGCGCCCGGTGGCTGGCGACATCCGCACGTTGTCACTAAGACAGACCGTGGAAGGATCTGACCCGGTGGACAGAAGCCGCAATGAAGTGCGCCGCACTCGAGATATGCCGCCTGGCCTCGGTGGAAGGCCATTCTGTGACAGCTCTTCGATCGTCAGGAGATCCCGACCTGCGCACGTGATCGCGAGCGCGAAGCACGACAACACGCCGCTGCGTGTCGACAATCACGGCGCACGCGGCGCAGGCGCCCTGATGGGAGCCCTTCTGGGTGCTGGGCAGGTGGAAGGAGTTCCGCAGTGCATCGAGCAGAGTGGTGCGGGTGTTAACCACCGGAAACCGGTCGACGCCGTTGACGCGCAGTTCGGGTGCGATCTCCACGTGCCACATTAAGGTCGAGGCCTGCATGAGCAATCGGCGTGCCTCTGATCGGCCGAAACGGAGATGCTGAAGGTCACATTCCTCCCAACTCTCCCAGCATTTCGCGATCACTCACCGAATGTGGTGGCCGTTCGTCTTGGCTCGCGGAGATGTGGTGTTGGCGTACCCCGTTGCCTCTCTAGCGGGCGCGATCGATACATGCCTGTGACAACGCGTCACCGGCGTCAGGCATGTGCGCGGCAGCGCTGCTCCTCATCGGGACAGCCGCGAACGGTCCGTTCGTCATGTTCAACGCTGTCCGCACAGCAGACGGTCGTCCGGATCTGCAGGGCTCGTGGGACACCAGACCCTGCCACAAGTACCTTGACCCAATGAGTTACCCGGTTCCTGTGAACGCGTTCGCCCACGAGAGGCCGCCGCGAACGAACCAATCGTGAACAAATTCGCGGATGCGTCAGTCGGCGCGCAGTGCGCTGATGACGTCGACGCGTGACGCGCGTGCGCCGGGCATCACCGACGCGAGAACGGCCGCGATGACGAGGACGAACGCCGACGCGATGATGGGCACCGCGCCGGGAATCTCGATCTCAATGATGTAGCCGCTGACGACGCGTGCGAGCATGACACCGCCGATCGCGCCGGCGACGATGCCGACGAGACCGATCACGGCGCCCTCGCGTACGATGCGCGTCAGCAGCGCGGCCGGCGTGGATCCGATCGCGAGCCGGATGCCGAATTCTCGCGTTCGCGCGCTGACGGAAAAGGCGAGCACGCCGGCGACGCCGACGACGGCAATGGCGAGCGCCACACCGGCAAAGCCGCTGAACACCATCGCGTTGACGCGATTGGGCGACAGTACTTCGGCCCGGATGTCGTCGAGCGTCGCGGCACGCTCGACCGGCTGATCCGGCGCGAGATTGCGGACGATCTTCGTGATCGCCGGCACCAGTGCGTACGGATCCATCTTCGTGTGCACGAACAGGCGTCCGCCGTTTATCTCTTGTTCCATCGGGTGATAGATCGTCATCTGCGGCGTCGCGACGAGATGTTCGTCGTCGATGTCGGGCACGATGCCGATGATCCGGCGGGGCCCGGTGCTGACGCCGATGAACTTCGTCACCGGATCGGTCCACATCAGGTGACGATTAACCGCGTCCATGTCCGGGAACATGCGCTGCGCGAGGCTCTGGCTGACGACCACGACCTTCTCGCCGTCCCGCCGATCACCTTCATTGAAGTCACGCCCTGCGATCATGCGCACGCCGAGCGCGGCGAAGAACCCGGGCGAGACGGTGCGGAACTGCGCCTGCGGATCTTCCTCGCCGTTGGCCTTCCGGTAGCCTTCCGCCATGAACTGCGCCGCGAAGA
Source organism: Vicinamibacterales bacterium (assembly GCA_051985095.1). Lineage (GTDB taxonomy): Bacteria > Acidobacteriota > Vicinamibacteria > Vicinamibacterales > CAVVIG01 > Gp6-AA45. Next base: position 2,949 of record JBPYEE010000681.1, read on the forward strand.
ACCCGGGATCGCGCCACGGCACGACGGTACCGATCGCGACCTGCTCGACGCCGGGCAGCGCCGCGATGCGGCGAACCGCTTCGCGGTAGAACCCGGTGATCTCCTCGGGCTTTCGTGTGTACGACACGACGGGAACGTTCACTGCCAGGACGCTCCCGCGCAGACCCGTTTGCTCGCGCTGCAACGCGAGAAGCGTCGTGACCACAGCGCCCGCTCCCGCGAGTAGCACAAACGACGCCGCGATCTGGGTGATCGCGAACACCCGCAGCCGCCGGTTCGTTCCCGACGTGATTCGGACGCTGCCGTTCGAGAGCCCAAGTCCGGTCGCCGACTCCGCCGACGGCAGCCGCGGCACGAACGCGAGCAGAATCGCGGCCGCGACCGCGAGTACCACGCCGACGCCGAGCAGGCTCGAGTCGACGGTGACGTCCTGTGCGCGAACGGAATATCGCGCGGCATACAGCGCCAGCACCGATACCATCGGCCGCGCGATGATCACGGCGAGCACCGCGCCCGCGCCGCACAGCAGCAGACTCTCCGCCAGCAGCGTTCGCCGCAGCGCGCCGGCGCCCGCGCCGAGAGCCGCGCGGATCGCGAGCTCGCCCTCGCGCCGGACCGATCTCGCGAGAATCAGGTTCGCGACGTTTGAGCAGGCGACGACGAACACGAGCGCCGACGCGGCGAGCAACACGAGCAAAATCGTTCGCGCCGGCGAGATGATCTGATCGCGAAGGTTGACCGCGTCGATGCGATAGTCGGCGCGCCGTTGATACGCCTCGGGATGTTCGCTGACGACTGCAGCGTGGACCGCGCGCAGCTCCGCGCGCGCGGCGTCGAGCGAGGCACCAGGTGTCAGGCGGCCGAAGAGCTCGGTCATCCTGTGGACGCGCCCTTCGACCATCGTCGCGTCGAGATGATGCGGGCTCGTGACGACATTCGCGATGATTTCCGTTTCCTGCGGATACGGCACCGACGGCTCGAGCACGCCCACCACCGTCGCCGGTCGATCGCTGAGTCGGATCTGCCTCCCGATGACGGTCGGATCGCTCTTGAACGCGCTCGTCCAGAAGCGATACGTCAAAACCGCCGCGCCAGCGGCTTTCGGCCCGTCGTCGTGCGCGTCGAGCAGCCGGCCCATCACCGGCCGCAGACCCATGACCTCGAAGTACGAGCCGCCGACGACACCCGCGCGGACCGTGCGCGGTTCGCCGAGGCCGAGCATGGTGAACTCGATCGTCGAGAAGTCGCCGAACGCCGCGATCGACTTCACCCGCGCCTGCAGATCCTTCAGCTCGGGGACGGAGAAGCGGACGTTGTCGACACCGATGCCCTTCGCGCTCTGGCGGATATAGATGAGCCGGTCGGCGTCGCGATTGACGAGCGGCTTCAGCAGCACGCCCCGGACGATGCTGAAGATCGCAGCGTTGGCACCGATGCCGAGTGCGAGGGTAAGGACGACGGTCAGCGTCAATCCCTTGGCGTTGGCGAGCGAACGTACGGCGAATCGAAGATCGGCGAAAAGGGTCATGGCTATCAGTCGAATAGGGGGTCCGGAATTCGACATATTATCCGCGCGCTCGCGTGATCCCAAAACAGCTGTTTTCGGCCGATTCAGCCGGATTCTCGCGGCCAGTCTCTGGGGCATAACTCGTCCGTCCCGATACGTTTGACGGCCAACCAGCGAATCGCCGCGCGATACGGGGGGCGCGATATTTGCGCTCGATCACCCCAAAGGGTCGCGTCTCAACTCGCCCGAGGTCGCGTGACGGTTCAGACCGACAGGGTCGTGCCGCTTCCCGGTTCAAGCTCGAGGGCCGAGACCGCTGCTGATCGACGGCGTCCTCGGCATGACCGGCGCGCGACGCTAGGCCATCGTGCTCGATGGCAAGGCCGGCGCGATGTTGTGGGTCGGCAGCCGCCGCGGCAGCTCTCCGGCCGCGGCGTGTCGTACTGGATTGATGGTTCGCGGCAACGATCGCGTCGTCTACGCCGTCGCTAACTCAGGGAACCGGGTGGCTGACCGCGTACTGCTGGACCGGAATGAACACTCCCTCTTGAAAGGTCAACGGTCGTGAAAAATAAGGGCGAATAGTGAAAGACTGCCGGCGTCCCTACTCGGACACCCGTTACCGACATGGGACGAATGGCGCCGGCAGAAACCGATGGTGCCAGTGGGGATGAACCTCGAATGAAGCGGGTACCGCACGTCGCGATCGACGCCGTCGTCTTCGACCTCGACGGCGTGCTGCTCCAGTCCGAACAGGTGTGGGACGCGGTGCGCGAGAAATACGTGCGAGAGCGTGGCGGGCGGTACGGTCCCGAGATCCAACGTGCCATGATGGGCATGAGTTCGACGGAGTGGTCCCGCTACCTTCATCACGTGGCTGGAGTTCCGGACGAGCCGGTCGTCATCAACGATGAGGTTGTTCGCCGCGTACTCGACTCGTATCGCGTTCATCTGCCGCTGATCGACGGCGC